>NZ_JBFRCY010000442.1:0-6363 GCF_052113305.1 Terriglobus sp. YAF25 | reverse complement strand
GTATTTGATGCCGGCGCCGTATTGGAGTCCGGGCTGGAAGATGCCTCCGCCGTCGAGTGGGGGTGTGTTGCCGAAGTCGAAGGCAGCTTTGAAGAGTCCGAGGTTCTTGAGTCCAAGCGTGTAATACGACGAGGGCCGCTTCAACGGGGCATCCCCAAGTGCGATCAACTGCAGCACAGGACCGGCAGCGACGTAAGGACGCCAGCGTGAGCTGGGCGGGCGGAAGTGCACCAGCGAGTTGTACTCGAACTGGCGGGTCGTCAGTCCGACGGTTGCGGCGGCCTGGTTGAAGTCAGAATCACTGATCGGCGTGTCCCCTGCGGGGATGGTGATAGCGAAGGCGCCAAGACGGTATTTGCCCTGCTGGCGGAAGTAGCTGAACTCATTCGAGACCCACTTCCAGGTATTCACCGTGACGGAAAAGCCTGCGGTCCAGCCGTCGCCAACTTCATCGAAGAGACCTGCAATATAGAGCGGATCGGTATCCTTGCCGGGAACCAGAAGAACGATGTCGGCTTCCAGAGCCTCGTGCCGGAACCGGGTATAACCTCCGTGGAATGCGATCTCGTACTTCGGCGGAGCCCAGCGGTTACGGGCAAGCGTGGTATCGCGCTCCATCACCCGCTTTGCCGGGTGGCTCTGCGGACGTCCGATATTGTCAGAGCTTTCTTCGTCGCCGGCGTCGGAGGCCTCAGTGCGATACCAGCTTCCGAGGTTCGCGGGAGCATCGTGTTCCGAGAAGAGAGTGAACCCTTTGCGGCTATAGTCGATGCCCTGATAGATGAGATTGCTGCGATAGAGCTGGCYGCGTAGGGTGAGCACGGTGTTGCGCACACTGCGCTCGAACTTGTTCGGCCGCGGAGCCGGTGTCGGTGTGGTGATGACCGGAGCGTTGCAATCGTTCAGGCGAAGCACGGCAACATCGCCGTCGGTACGAAGACGATCGCCGGTGGAGTTGTAGGCATCGCGCGGAACCCAGGGCCGGGGCACCATCTGCAGCGCATCGACGCAGCGAGTGAAGATCAGGTCATTGACCACCTTCTCGCGTTCATTGTCGATGTACTGATCGATGACGTGGATGAAAGTGCGCTTCTTACGCGAGAAGGCGATACCCGTGTCCTGCGTTGTCGAGGCTGTGAGCACCGTCTTTCCATCGAAGGTCTTACCGGTGGCGAAGACGCGCAGGTGATGCCGCGCATTGAAGGTGTTGGTGGTCTTGGTGAGCGTGGTGATGGGCTCCTGATGGTCGAGCAGCAGCGTCGACATGGGAGCTTCGTTGTAGGTCTGGGTGCCGCTGATGCTGCGCAGCGTGGAGAAGGTTGAAGCGGCGGTCAGTGAGTCAGTCGTCACCCAACCGGATGCAACGAAGGCGCGCCTGAGAGCCTCAGGCGAACCGAGAAAGACGATGCTGGTGAGATCCGACGGATGATCGCCGACCTGGGTGGTGGTGCGGAAGGGAAGCGCCTGCAGGAACGGTGAGAGCTCTGCCTGGAGGGAGGTGACCTCGCGCGCGGTGGTGCGCGGGTAAGTCGTCGTAGCAAGCAGCGGCAGGTTGAGCGCGCCGATCATCTCGGTGCCGGCGGGGTAGAGAATCTCACTCTCAGCAAAGCCGAGGACAGCGATGGAGTCGGCGGTGAGAGCGACGTAGGCGATGGGATCGACCTGCGCAAGACCGGTGATCTGGCCCTCAGCAGAGTGACCCAGAGTGGCGGTGGCGCGCTGACCTTTGATGGTTCCGGCAGCGTCCACGGTCTCGCGTGCATTCTCCACCTGCACGACACGCACATCGACGGGAAGTGTGGGGCCGTTGGGAACCTCTGCCTGCTCGAAGTGCAGGGTGACGGCGGCAGACTCGTGACCGAAGCCGTAGTGCACGCCACGTACCTTCACGATATGTCCGGTGAAGTGTTGGCCGTGCTGCTGCCCGCGGGAATATAACGAAGGACATCGTTGGTGAGAGTGGGGCGTGTTGCGCCGATCAGGCGCGTGTGAATCGCGGTGGTGTCCGCCACGTAGACCGCTGGTTGTCCGTTCTGGCTGCCTTTGAGCAGGAAGATGGAGGGCTCATCGCCGTTCTGCACTTCGAGGAACTCGGGACTGTCGAGGGGAAGGTCGCCGAGGGTATGGCGTTCGCCGGAATCGAGATCGAAGATGCGGAGCTGGGGCTGCGGACGTCCCTTCTCGGGAGGAGCGATGACGATGACCGAATGCGCCTGCTCGGCCAGCCAGGCATGCGTAGCGCGCCGGGTGACGAGCTGCGGCTTGGGCTTGCCATCGATGTGCGCTACCGCGCTTCCGAAGGTATGGCCGGGTTTGATGAGGACGTCAACGGAGCTCGCCGTCGGCTGTTGCGCTGTGAGTGCGCAGGCAAAGGCAGAGAGAGCGAGAGCTGCAATGGGACGAGTCATCGGGGGTCGTACCACTGTAACCCGGGTTATGTTTGCGAGACGACAGTTTAGGGAGAGTTAAAAGTTGAAAGTTAAAAGTTGAAGCGTTAAGACTGAAGCGGAGTTGAGAGGAATACTCGGCCTTTGCATAAATGCGGTCGCGCGTAGCGCGATACCCCACGCTAAACCCCAACGAACAAGTTCGCCGGGGACCCCACCCTTTCGCTGCGCGAAAGAATGGCGCAACGAGGATATTGGCGCTTTAGGCTTCGCTTGTTGAGCGGCTAGTGAGTCGACGTAGAGCACTCTCGAGCGTCGTGGTGCCGCGGCGAGGTGTGGCTTCGAAGCGGATCCAACCTTCGTTGAAGCCGTCGAGCATGCTCATGCGAGGCTCGGGATGCTGCATGCCTGCGGCGCGGAACTCGGCTTCCCATCTCTCGCGGGGAATCGCCTGAGCGTGGACCTCGCGGTCAAAGATACGACCGAGGGTGGATGCGATCTCTGCGGGTGTCACGTCCTGAGGACCGGTGAGTTCAACGATGCCGGTTGTGCTGTCCTTCCCGGTAATCAGGTCAGACGCAGTCGCAGCGATATCGTCGACGGCGACCATGGCCACAGGCTTGTCGAGAGGCTGCAAGTGCGAGGCGAAGTCACCCTTCTCGCGGGCGTCCGCAAGAAGCCACCGAGTGTTCTCGATGAACCAGGTGGGGCGCAGGAAGACAACACGGAGGTTGAGGGCGCGCAACGCCTGTTCCCAATGGTGAAGCTGGACGAGCAGGTTATCGCGATCGACCTGTCCACCAATGGTCGAAAGTGCGACGACCCTGCCAGGCTTCGCAGCCTCTAAAGCATCGCGGACCGATGTAGTGGCGGCGGTGGACTCGGGATATCCGGGCGCTGGATCGAAGACTGGTGGAAGCATCACGAAGACAGCTTCAGTATCGGCGAATGCACGCGTAAGTGCTGCGGTATCGTCCGTGGATGCGATAGCGACCTCCGCCCCGGCGCGTTTCCACGTTTCACCTTTGTCAGCGCTGCGAACCACCACGCGTACCTTTTTGCCCTCGCCTAATAGCTTGCGGGCGATTGCTCCGCCTACCTGTCCTGTCACTCCCATGATTGCAATCATTGCTGTCTCCTCCTGTAATCGATCTGCAGATAGGACGCGGCCCTGTCCGGAAATGATCGTGATATTTGTGCATGGAAGACATGACATACTGTCATGCATCCGATGAACTTCGATGAACGGACATTGAACGGGATGGGGGTACTGGCTGCAGTGGTGCGCAGCCGGAGCTTCGCTGCAGCCGGAAAAGTGCTGGGCATCTCGCAGTCGGGTGTAAGCCGCGCCATCTCGCGCCTGGAACAACGGGTCGGGGCCCGCTTGCTGGAGCGCACCAGCCGAGCTGTGACTCTCACAGCAGAAGGCCGTCGGCTGCACGAGCAGATTCTTCCGCTGCTGGCGGGCCTGGAAGAAGCAGCCGCATCGATCCAGAGTGATGGTTCGGAAATCTCCGGAAGGTTGCGGGTCAACGCTGACGCGTTGTTTACGCAGTTACTGCTGGGTCCGCGGCTGCGAGAGTTTCTGGAACGATATCCGCGGCTGACACTGGAGCTGGATACCGGCGCGCGGGCAAGAGACCTGGCGGGCGAGGGATACGACCTCGCCATCCGCTTCGGCGATCCTCCAGAGTCGAGCATGATTGCCCGCAGACTGCTGGAGACACGTGTCCTGACGGTCGCCTCTCCGGTTTATCTGAAACGTCATGGGCGCCCGAAGAGTCCGGAGGATCTACGCGAAGGACATGTGCTGATCGACTATCGCGATCCGGAGAGTGGACAACCGTTTGAATGGATCTTCCAACGGGGACGGCGGCAGATCAGCATCGAGACACGCGGACGCCTGATGGTGAATGACGTAGTGACCATGCACGCGGCGTGTCTTTCGGGATATGGAATCGCGCAGGTGCTGGAGTTGGGGATGGAGAAGCATCTGCGTTCGGGGAGAGTGGTAGAACTATTTCCGGATTGGCCGGAGGAGAGATTCCCATTGTTTGCGCTGTACCCATCGAGGAAGCATCTGCCGCAGAGGACGAGGGCGTTTCTGGAATTTGTGGAACAAGTTGCTGGTTCCTAGTTGTGTGAGGCGAGACTCTCGCTGCCCCATTCTTCGCAGCTTTATCGCGAAGGGTGGGGTCCCCGGCGAACTTGTTCGATGGCGCTTAGCGTGGGGTATCGAGCGGAGCGAGACCGTCTCTCCTCTTGGGATGAAATGATCTTCCGAGCAACATTGAGTTTCGTTCGCCACGCTGTAAAGTGAGCTTTCTTTGAAAGACAAAAGCGGTCGCGCATAGCGCGATACCCCACCCTTTGCTTCGCAAAGAATGGGGCAACGAGGGCGTGGGCGGCTCACAACTAGCAACCAGGAACCAGCAACTGCCTTTAAAAGGCGAAGGCCAGGACTTTCGTCCTGGCCTTCGTGTTTCTGTTAGGTCCCGCCTCCGGTGCTCTCCCGCCCGTTTGCGCGGCGTTCTCCTCTCCGCGAAGAACGTTGGTCCGCGTTCCCAGTCGTGGCATGCACGTCGGCTGCAAGGAATTGGACTGCCAGCCGAAGGGCGAGTTGCCAAAACTACTTCTTGGACGGAGCGATAACGTCCTTAGCGGCCTTAGCGACGCGGAACTTAACCACGGTCTTGGCCTTGATCTTGATGGTCTCGCCGGTCTGGGGGTTGCGGCCCAGGCGAGCCTTGCGCTCTGCCTTCACCAGCTTGCCGATTCCGGGAATCGTGAACTCGCCATTCTTCTTGGTCTCCTTGACCGCGGTCTCGGACAGGAGGTCAAAGAAAGCGCCAACCTGCTTGTTCGTCAACTCAAGCTTCTCGGCCAGCGTGCGGATGAGGGCGGTCTTGGTCAGTCCCTTTGCCATTGTGTGTATCTCCTTAGTGCGTTCGACAGAAGTCTGGTTGTCAGGATGCTTGCCCGGTCCCACGCACCTTTTAGCAATCGCTAAATCGCCCATGTTTACGCGGGTGGAAAGAACCTACCGCAACTCACACTGAGGCTTTGGCGAACGAAAGTCAAGGCCCAAACTTCAGTTTCCACAGGTTTTTTCCGTGTTTTCTCGGTTTTTGTCGCTTTTTAGGTACCGAAGGGCTTAAAAACGGCGATTTACAGGTGGAGAACAGGAGTTGTGCGGCGGGCTGGCCACCGATGTAGGTGAGATCCGCGCCCTGAAGCACCGTCTCCGCGGGCAGATTTACCGGCTCCGGAAGATTGAAGGAATAAGGCAGTTTGCCCTGGAACCAGGGTTTCACGGTGTGTCTGTCTGAAGACAGAACCTGTGGGGCAGAGCTCTCCGGCAGGACAGCCAGGTGCTGATCAAACAGCTCGGCGACGATGGGCGATGGAGTGGACCGAAGCCCGCGCCACTGCAGCACCGAGACGGTAAGCAGAATCAGCGCTGCGAGCGCGGCCCAGGTATACATCCGCATGGGAATCGTGCGAGCGACAGACGTGCGCCCTCGCGTCGTAGCTACGAGGCGGGCTCGCATCTCCGGCGAGAGCGTATAGCGTTGCGCTGCACGCGCCGTTGCGGCCTTGAGCTGTGTGGCGGAGAGAACAGCGAGCGCGCAGGCGTGGCACGCAGCAAGATGTTGCTGTGTGGCTGCGATCTCCTGTGCCGCAAGCTCATGATCGACAAGCGCGGCGATGGTCGCGGGGGTGAGATGATCGTCGCTCATCGAGAACCTCCAAATCGCGGCTGAAGAATTTTGCGCACTGCCTGCCGGGCACGCGAGAGACGCGACATCACGGTGCCAGTAGGGATATCGAGGATGCCGGCAATCTCCTTGTAGGAGAGTTCTTCCAGATCGCAGAGCAACAACGCCTCGCGCAGCAGAGGCGAGAGCTGCGCTAAGGCATCCTGCACCAGCGCGATATTGTCGAGACGGATAAGCTCCTGCTCCGGTGTAAGGCC
>NZ_JBFRCY010000441.1:0-3931 GCF_052113305.1 Terriglobus sp. YAF25 | reverse complement strand
GCCCAGGTGCCACTTTCCGATCATCGCGGTGTGATAGCCGGCCTTCTGCAGATATCTCGCTACGGTCGGCTGCGATCCATCAAAGCGATTGAATACTGGCACGCCGTTCAGGTGGCTGTACTTACCCGTTAAGATCGTGGCGCGGCTGGGCGTGCAGATCGCATTGGTGGCGAAGACTCGATCCATACGCATGCCTTCGTTTGCGATTCGATCGAGATTGGGTGTCTGGTTAATCTTGCTGCCGTAGCAGCTCATAGCTTGGGCCGCGTGGTCGTCCGTCATGATGAACAGGATGTTTGGCCGCGACGGCGTCTGAGCAGCTCTGGCTGCAATTCCCGAGAGCAGCGATCCGGCTGCGAGGGCCGAGTTGCCGATAAAAGTCCGTCTTGTTACCTCATGGGATGAATGATTGGACATCTCGAATAGAACTCCTCAGGGATCGGGCACAGGCGATGGTCCCATTGGGGAGTGCCGCCGTACGCCCCTTAAATATAGCCTTGATGCTCTACCTTCTTGGGCGCCGCTGACGGCTTGTCGACGCGAACCCGTCCCGTGCGCCGTGCTGTCAGTCCGATCCAGTGTGATAACCTGCTCTTGGTATGCGGTCTAATCGTACCCAGCTATTGCTTTGTTGTTGCTGTTGACCACCTTTCAGCGGTCCGGCGAGAACTTGCGCGCGTAGCTCTTTTCTCCGATCCAGTTCGATATGTATCTCGTGGTTTGGCGTTTCTCATGCCCTGAATACATCCCTTGTTGCGCATCGTTCCCTGCGCTTTTGCGATGCGAACGTAGTCAGAGAGGCCTTATGTTTTCCAAGCGATCCCTTCTGCTTGTAGTTGTTTTTCTCTTTTCTCTCGAATCTTTTTCTGCATTTGCGCAGAGTTCAGGGAGCGGGACCCTCAGCGGAACCATTACCGACAAGTCAGGTGCCGTTATCGCAGAGGCGGAAGTGAGTGTACGCCAAACTTCAACTGGCATCGAGCGCTCGACTAAAACGAACTCCGACGGCTTTTACTCTCTGCCCGCACTCCGTGCCGGTGAGTATGTCGTCACGGCAAGTGCGCCCGGTTTCCAGCGCATAGAGCAGCAAGGTGTCAATCTGCAATCGGATACGACACGCACGATCAACGTGCAATTGCCGGTGAATGGAACGACGCAGACGACCACTGTCACCGATGCCGCGCCGGCGATCGAAACCTCAGAAGGCTCACTCAATACGATCATCACAGGCACGCAGCTCTGTGAGCTCGCGTCCAATGGCCGTAACTTCACGCAATTCCTCTCGCTTGGCACGGGGGTCAGCAGCTCGCAGACGGGGCAACGGATGGGTGTAGGACAGGAGGGCAATCCGCTCACCTCCGTCAACGGTGGCCGYATCAACTCTAACGCCTTCACCTATGACGGCATCCTGGCAATGGATACCGGCGGCAATCGAGGACTCAACCTCTTTCCTCCGATGGAAGCGATACAGGAGATACAGGTCCATAAGAGCAACTACACGGCTGACATTGGCTCTTTCGGCTACAGCCAGGTGAACGTTGTGACGCGTTCTGGCGGTGAGAGATATCATGGCGACCTGTATGAAGTGTTTTCGAATGATGCGCTCAATGCGCGGAACTACTTCAATACTTCGAAGCCACCACTCCACGACAACAACTTTGGGTATGACTTCGGTGGCCGTCTTCTTCCCGGCGCTCAAGGGAAGCTCGCCCGCAACATCTTCTTTTTCTGGTCGCAGGCGTTTGACCGCCGATCCGGGCCAGAACTTACCAGCTTCACCTCCGCACCGCAAAGCACCTTCACCGCGATCACACCGACCGCAGCCCAGAGGGCTGGGAACTTCACTGGTTCCGCGCCGATTACCAATCCTGACACAGGAAAGCCCTACGCCGGCAACCAGATCACGAATATCGATCCCAACGCCGCACTCTTGCTGAACGCTTACTTTCCGTTGCCCAACAGCGCAAGCTCTTCAAACTACGTAATCAGCCCTAAGAGCCAGACACGGTGGCGCGAAGAGTTGGTACGTGTCGACGCGGTCTTGTCGCCCAGCGATACCATCACGGCACGCTATGCACACGACGGCTGGAGTCAGCAGCAGGCAATCCTGAAACCATCCAACCAGTCTTTCGCAACCATCGGTGGTTCGTTCGCGAAACCGGGACAGAATGGCGTATTGCAGTGGACCCATATCTTTTCGCCAACGCTGCTAAACCAGGCGACGATCGGCTACTCGCGCAACCAGATCACGCAGTCGCCGGATAGCAATGGCCAGCGCCCGGCAGGGCTTACGATCCCAAGCTTATACAACGCGAATATCTATAACCTGATACCCACAATTACGATCAGCGGATTTTCCTCCATCGGTGCACAGGGGCTGACCAACAATACAAACAACGTCTACACCTGGCGTGATGACTTGACGAAGCAACTGCATACTCACTCACTCAAAACGGGCTTCAATGTTCTTCGTATTCAGAAGTTCGATCGATTTCCCTACGGAGGTCAGGCAGGGGCATTCAGCTTCACCGGCTCTGCCACCGGCAATGCTCTGGCAGATTTCCTTACCGGCCACGCCTTCAGTTATGTCGAGCAGAGCAATGTACCCAACGTATATCTCTTCTCGAATATGTATGAGGCTTATTTGCAGGATGACTGGAAGGTCACTCGCAATCTGACGCTCAATCTGGGAGTACGCGATACGATTTTCCAGGGCGCGCCTAACGGCTACGACAAGTACGACCACATCTCCGGTTTCGTGCCCAGTCTCTATTCCGCGGCGAACRCACCAACCGTTACTGCAGCGGGAGCATTGGTCGCAAACACCGGCGATCCCCTCAATGGAATCATCACTCCCGCGAATAAGAAGGGGCTCGATCTTCCTCGCTCCCTCACGGGCGCGCGGAACAACATCGGTCCGCGTATCGGCTTTGCCTGGTCGCCCTTCGGTTCTTCCACAACTTCGATCCGGGGCGGTTACGGTCTGTTCTATCACTGGGACAACGACAATCATGAAAATCTGAGCGCGAATCCTCCGTTCGCGCAGTCCGCCACGATCTACAACACAACGCTTACGGGATTTGCTTCCGGTGCGCAGACCCTATTTCCTCCCACGCTGGCTGCGTTTGATACTCGCAAGCTCTATCCAACAGTTACGCAATACTCCCTGACAATCGAAAAGCAACTTCCTGGTTCGATCGTTCTCTCCGTAAGCTACGTGGGCAATACTGCGCGTCATCTGGATCAAACGCCCAATATCAACCAGGCTCAACCGAACGCCGCGGTTGCAGTAGGTGCCGTCAACGTCAACACCGTTCGGCCATACAAAGGTTATGCAGCGATCAACTACGATGTACGCTCTGCTTCGGCCAGTTATAACTCGCTCCAGATGGATGCCCGCCGCCGCTTCAAAAATGGATTTCTATTCGAAGCGGCGTACACATACTCACGGTCGTTGGGTTCACAGGTCGGACAAAACCAGTTCGTGAACGAGAAAGGCCCTACGGCCTACGATAGGCCCCAGAGCTTCACGATCAACTATGTGTATGACCTGCCGTTCTTCCGGGGCGGCCGCAGCCTTGCTGCCTATGCTCTTGGCGGTTGGGAGGTTAGCGGCGTATCCACGTTCCAAGGAGGAACGCCCGTCACTCTAACAATCTCTGCGGATCGCGCGGGAGTTGGAAATACGGGACAGAGACCCAACGTAACAGGACCGGTCACCTATCAGCACGGCAACATCAATAACTACTTTTCAACGACCAACTTCACCCAGCCGGCACCAGGGACCTTCGGTAACCTGGGACTCAATACGATTCGCCAGCCCGGTTTGAATAGCACGCAGTTCAACCTTTCCAAGAAAGCAACCTTCCGGCTCATCGGCGATACGCCTGTGACAGCGAAGTTCGAGGGAGAGTTTTTCAATCTCTTCAAC
>NZ_JBFRCY010000440.1:0-3936 GCF_052113305.1 Terriglobus sp. YAF25 | reverse complement strand
GCATCGATTCAGGCAGCGGAGAAGAAGTTCCTGCTTGAGACCTACGAACGCAACCCGGTGATGTTTGTAAGCGGCAAGGGCTTCTACCTGCGCGACAGCGAAGGCAACGACTACCTGGACCTGTTGAGCGGTATCGGTGTTTCGGCCCTCGGGTACGGACATCCGGCGATTGAGAATGCGATCGCGGAACAGTCAAAGAAGCTGCTGCACACCTCCAATCTGTTCTTTCACGAAGGTACGGCCACACTCGCGCTCAAACTGACGGAGCTGACCGGTATGGACCGGGTCTTCTTTTGCAACTCGGGTACCGAGGCCTGGGAGGCGGCGCTGAAGCTCGCTCGTGCCCACGCCGGCGTACTGCGCGAAGAGGGCAAGACGGTCGGAACGAAGTTCCTCGCCCTGGAGCACAGCTTCCATGGCCGGACGATGGGATCGGTCGCCACGACGCATAAGGACAAGTACCKCGAGCCCTTTGCCCCGGTGATGCCCGATGTCGAGTTCGTGCGCTTCAATGACATCGAGGATCTGAAGGCAAAGTTCTCCAACGATGTCTGCGGCATCTGCATCGAGGTGCTGCAGGGCGAGGGTGGCATTCACCCTGTCTCCAACGAGTTCTTCGCGGCGGCACGTGCGCTATGCGACTCGACCGGCGCCCTGCTGCTGGCCGACGAGATTCAGAGCGGCATGGGCCGGACCGGCAAGTGGACGGCGTATCAGCACTTCGGTATTCAGCCCGACATTACGACCCTGGCAAAGCCGCTGGCAGGCGGCCTGCCGATGGGCGCCATGCTTTGCAACGAGGAAGCTGCCCGCGCCATGAAGCCTGGTCTGCACGGAACCACTTTTGGTGGTGGCCCGCTGGCCTGCGCCGTGGCTACGGCAGTAATCGATGAGATCCAGAACGAAGGTTTGCTGGCGCATGTAACCGAGGTCGGCAACTACTTCATGGAGCAATTGCAGGGCCTTGCGGCAAAGCATCCTGAAATCATCTCGGTACGTGGTATCGGTATGATGATCGGCGCGGAGATCAACGATGCGGAGCTGGCAAAGCAGGTTGCCAGGCAGATGATGGACCGTCGCATTCTAATCAACCGCACCAGCGAGACAGTATTGCGGTTCCTTCCGCCTTACCTGATCGAAAAGAAACATGTAAACATTGCAGTAAGCGCTCTGGACGAGATTTTGAGGCAGGCTAAGGAGGCAACGTCTCCCGCGCTTGCAGGTGAGGTAGCCCATGGATAGCAAAACCATTGTCATGAGCCCGAGGAATGAAGGAGTAGCAGTGCCGAAAGTATCATTGGGAATTCAAAGCGATAGCGCATTCAGCGAGGCCGCAAAGCGCTTGAAAGGCCGCGATCTGTGTTCGATCGCCGATCTGACTGTGGAAGAGATGGCAGCCATCATGGAGCTGGCGCACGCCGTCAAAAACCATCCGGAAGATTTCAAGACAGCCCTCGACGGCAAGCAGATGGTGATGTTCTTCGAGAAGGCATCGTTGCGTACGCGCCTGACCTTCGAGGCCGCCATCAATACCATGGGCGGCAATGCCATCTTCGTCGACCAGACGCAGAGCCCCCTGGGTGAGCGCGAAAGCCTGGCGGATATGGCGCATAACCTCGAACGCTGGATGAGCGTGATTGTCCTGCGCACCTACTCGCACGACACCATCACAGAGATGGCCGCCTGCGCCAAGGTGCCGGTAGTCAATGCCCTGTCGGATTATGAGCATCCGTGCCAGGCGATTGCCGACTTCCTTACGCTGGAAGAGAAGTTCTCAACCTGCGAAGGTCTGAAGTTCACCTACGTCGGTGACGGCAATAACGTCTGCCACTCCCTGATGCTGGCCGCGGCACAGCTCGGAGCGCATTGCACCATCGCGACGCCGAAGAACTACGGGCCGAAGCTGGACGTGATTCACAAGGCCATCGAGATCGCAGAGCAGACCGGTGGAAGCATTACGCTGACGCAGGACCCGATCAAGGCCGTAACCGGCGCCGATGCGATCTATACCGACGTCTGCACCTCCATGGGCTTCGAGCACGAGGCGACCAAGCGCGCACCGATCTTCAAGCCTTACCAGGTCAACGACGAGCTCATGTCCCATGCCAACGATCAGGCCGTCTTCATGCACTGCCTGCCGGCACACCGCAACGCCGAGGTGACCGACGCCGTACTGGATGGTCCGCAGTCGATCGTCTTCGACCAGGCGGAGAACCGTATGCATGCGCAGAAGGCCATCCTGCTGATGCTGCTCGGAGGCGCCAAGCGCATTCCGAAGGCGAAGAAGCGGTTCGTCTAACTAGAATCACCGCACTCTGTCCGGTCACCTGCAAACAGGTGGCCGGACGCAAGGAAAAGAGGTTGTGACGTGAAAATGTGGTCTGGGCGGTTCCGGGAACCGCTCAATCGCAAATTCGAGATGTGGCAGCGGTCGTTCCCCTTTGACTGGCAGCTGATCCCCCAGGAGATCCGTGCGTCAAAGGCCCATGCGAGGATGATCGCGGCTGCCGGCATTTTGACCGATACCGAGCTAGCGGAGATTCTCGCCGGGCTGGACCGCATCGGCGCGGACTTCGCCGCGGATACGCTGGATCTCGCTTCCGAGACGCCGGAGGACGTGCATCACTTCGTCGAGCTGGAGCTGACGAAGCACATCGGCACGCTTGCGCTCAAGCTGCATACAGGCCGCTCCCGTAACGAGCAGATCGCGACCGATCTGCGCCTCTTTATTCGCGATGCCATCGACCAGGTGTTGACCGATCTGGCCTCGTGGGCAGATGCCCTGCTGGACCAGGCTGTTAGATCCGGCGACGCCGTGATGCCTGGCTACACGCATCTGCAGCGCGCCGAGCCGGTTCTTTTGGCTCATTGGCTGCAGGCCTATGTGCAGATGATCCTGCGGGACGCCTCACGCTTTGCCGATGCCCGCAAGCGGATGAACCTATGTCCGCTCGGTTCAGGCGCCATCGCCGGTGCGACGCTTGCACTCGATCGCACCATCGCTTCCGAGGCCCTGGGCTTCGATGCGCCGACGGCGAACAGCATGGACGCCACCAGCGACCGTGACTTTGCCCTGGAGTTCTCTCAGTGCGCTGCCGGACTGGGTTTGCATCTCTCTCGCTTCGCCGAGGAGATCACGCTCTACGCCACCCAGGAGTTTGGATTCATTGAGCTGCCGGAGGCGTTTTCAACCGGATCCTCGGCTATGCCACAAAAGAAGAATCCGGATCTGACCGAATTGGTGCGTGGCAAGAGCGGCCGTCTGCTGGGCGCGGCGACGACCTTCGCGACCATCGTCAAAGGGCTTCCGCTGGCTTACAACAAAGACATGCAGGAGACCCAGGAGGCTACCTTCGAGGTCGCTGCCACACTGGCCGGAATGCTGCCCCTGATGGCGCCGTTCACCGCCGCCCTCCAGTTCCGGCTGGACCGGATGGAGACGGCAGCCTCTACCGGCTACCTGAACGCCATGGCCGCCGCTACCTATCTGGTACACAAGGGAGTTCCCTTCCGCAAAGCGCACGAAAAGATCGGGAACGCTGTCCGCTATGCTTTAGATAAGGGCTGCGAACTGAACGAACTGACCTTGGACGAGCTGAAACAATTCGGAGACGAATTTGGCGCGGACTTCCACGATGCCATCACGCTGCGGGCAACCGTGGACTGTCATGATGTCATCGGCGGCACAGCGACTGCGCAGGTGGCAGCATCGCTGGCGCTGGCGCGCGAGAAGGTCGCGGCCCTGACTCCGCAGCAGGAGCAGGTCCATGTCTAGTGTGATCAGTGAATCGACTGTGTCAACGCGTCCCCGCGTCAACGGCGCCCAGGTGCGTAAAGCCCGCCTGCAGGATGCGAATAACATCTTCGACATCGTCAATTCCCTGTCTGGCGACGGCACGCTGCTTCGCCGCAGCTATGCCGAGGTCTGCGAGAACG
>NZ_JBFRCY010000439.1:0-3942 GCF_052113305.1 Terriglobus sp. YAF25 | reverse complement strand
TTTACATACATGCCAACGAAGCGGTTCGCCAGGCTGGTATCAAGATCGCGCGCAAACTGCATGGCATACTGCAGCGCCTCTTCGCGGTTGTCGAGGGCGTGCTGAATGCTGTCGCGCAGCGCCTGGGTCGTGGTCTTCATGACATCCGAGCCAAGCGAGCGGCGAATTGCGTTGCCGCCGAGAGGCAGCGGCAGCCCATTGGTTTCCTCACGCCACCACTGACCCAGATCCAGAATCTTATGCAGACCGCTGTTTCCGTAAGTGAGCTGCCCTTCGTGAATAATGAGCCCGGCCTCGAACTCGCCGCCGGCGACGCGCGGAATGATCTCGTCGAAGGGAATCGTTGCCGTCTCAACCTCAGGAGCGAAGAGCTTCAGTGCCAGGTAGGCTGTCGTCAACGTGCCCGGAACAGCGATCTTGAGCTTCTTGACCTCATCGGTGGTCAGCTTCTTCGGGGCCACGATCATCGGACCGTAGCCATCGCCAACGGAGCCGCCGCAGGCCATCAGCGCATAGTTGTCCTGCAGATAGGGATATGCGTGGAAGCTGATGGCGGTCACATCGTAAAAGGCCTCGTTCATGGCCTTCCGATTCAGGGTCTCGATGTCCGTCAGCGTATGGCTGAACTTGTAACCCGGGACACGAATCTTGTTCGTCGCCAGGCCATAAAACATAAATGCGTCGTCGGAATCAGGAGAGTGCGCGATGCTGATCTCGCGAATGGCGGAACTACTCATACAATCGGATGACCTCTGGAAAGGATACAGCGGTTAGTGTCTGTGGACTTGCGGATGTCGTCAGTGTGCAGCGCGACGCTGCACGGAGCGCGGTCGCTGGTACGGGTCGCTCAGATCGCCCGCGTCATTCGGTGACCACGGTCGTCCGTGCGGCTGGCGGCGCATCGATATAACACTCTCTTTGTGTTCGATGTTCGACACATCGTGGTGCTGTTCAAAAATATTTTCTGCGGTCAGATTCCCAGGCTTTTGACCCGCCGAAGCGGCCTTGCGGACGTGACGTGCAATAGCCCAGGACGCCCATAGAAGAGCGCAGACGGAAAGCACGGTGACCGCAAAAAGAATCTGCATCGGACAAAGGAAAGGATACCAAAGCATGGCTAGCCGGGCTGTGCGTTCTCCCGTAACCACGCAAGGTACGCCGCGCTGCCGCCCGTCAGTGGCACGACCAGTAACTCCGGTAAGGAATATCCATCCGGACGCTCCGCGTGGAAGTTGTTGATTCTTTCGTCGATCCGGCTGAGATTTGTGCCGAGCGACTTGATCGTGAGTTGGTACTCCTCACCTCGTTCGATGGAACCCCGCCAGCGATAGACCGATCGCACAGGACCGCTGATGCTGACGCATGCTGCCAGGTTTTCGTGCACCAGAACGTCCGCCAGCGCCTCCGCGGTCTCACGCGTGCCAACGGTTGTCAGAACTAGAACAGGCTCTGTCATGCATAGGAGTATTCCACGCCCTGTACCTACCCAGGTTCCGGGGAGAGAGTTTTGCTTGACCGCGGCGATGGCCGTCGATACTTCTGGAACTGTATGCGGAACTCTTCCAGCCTCTGGAGCAGATTGATCGGCGCGGGCGAGCGGCTCTATAGCGGCCGCCGCAAACTTGCGACCGTCGCGGCGGTGGGTTTGGCGATTTCGCTCGGATATCACGTCATCTTCGGCCAGAATGGTCTGACCATATATGAGCAGAAGAAGCGTGAAGCCAGGGAGCTGGATGTAGAGCTTAAGCGTCTGCAAAAAGAGAACGAGCAGATGTCTGGTCACATCGAGCGTCTGCAGAATGATCCAAGTGCGATTGAGCACCAGGCAAGGGAAGAACTTCACTACACACGTCCCGGGGAAGTCATCTACACACTGCCTGCTGCGCCTGCCAAAAAGTAGTCACTGCAAGTAAGATTGACTCGTTCCTATCGACTGGTTCCAGGACAAGACAGTGTTGGCGATCGGTGCCATGCACTGCATGAACCCTTGGAGCATATGCCGTTGGAACAAGGAGAGGCGTTCTGCGGGTCTCACYCTTTATCACTTGTTATAACGACACGCTCTTTCCCGGAACAGGGAAGGCGGTTGTACGCGTGCTCGAGCGGTTGGGGCATACGGTGGAGTTTCCTGCCGGCCAGACCTGCTGTGGGCAGATGCATTGGAATACCGGCTATCAGAAGGAAGCTCTTCCGCTGGTGCAGCGTTTTGTCGATCAGTTTCGTGATGCGGAAGCTGTAGTAGTGCCTTCGAGCAGTTGCGTTGCGATGATGAAAGATCACTATCCGCTGATGGCGGAGCAATTAAAGGACGAGACGCTGAAGGCAGAGCTGAAGCAGTTACTGCCGAAGGTGTGGGAGTTCTCGCAGTTCCTTACCGACTGTCTCGGTCTGAAAGATGTCGGCGCTTACTATCCGCACAAGGTCACCTATCACGCAAGCTGTCACGGTCTCCGTAATCTCGGAATCAAGGACGGTCCGATGGACCTGCTTCGCAACGTGAAGGGCCTGGAACTCGTCGAGATCGAGAACCTCGATCGCTGCTGCGGCTTCGGAGGAACCTTCGCCGTCAAAAATCCCGAGACTTCGATGGCCATGCTGGAAGAGAAGCTCGGTTCCGTGTTGAAGACCGGCGCCGAGGTCTGTACCGCATGCGACAACTCGTGCCTGATGCACATGGAGGGCTCGCTGCACCGCCAGAAGGCCGGCGTGCATACCATTCATCTGGCAGAGATTCTCGCCGGTGAGGAGGCAGGGCAATGAGCCGTATTCCGCTCGACCCGGCAACGTCGCCGGCCTTCCCGAAGGCGGCAAAGAAGTCTCTTGGTGACCAGCAGTTGCGCCGTAATGTGCGTCACGCTACCGATGTCATTCAGGCGAAGCGCAAGCGGATGGTCGAAGAGCGCGATGACTGGCAGGACCTGCGCGAGAGCGGCAGCCAGATTCGTCAGCACACACTTCGCTATCTGGATCAGTACCTGGAAGAGTTCGAACGAAACTGCACCAAAGCCGGCGGTCACGTGCATTGGGCTCGCGACGGCAAAGAGGCCTGCGAGATCGTAACCCGCCTTGCGCGGGAGGCTGGTGCAAAGGAGGTCATCAAGATCAAGACGATGACCTCGGAGGAGATCCACCTCAACAATGCGCTGGAAACCGCCGGCATCATGCCGGTTGAGACCGATCTCGCTGAACTGATCATTCAACTCGGTGAGGATCAGCCGTCGCATATTGTCGTCCCAGCGCTGCATAAAAACCGGCACCAGGTCCGTGAAATCTTCAAGCAGAAAATGGGGCTCAAAGACCTCGGCGATACTCCCGCCGATCTTGCCGAAGCCGCACGTTCCTATCTGCGCCATAAGTTCCTTACGGTGCCGAC
Source organism: Terriglobus sp. YAF25 (assembly GCF_052113305.1). Taxonomy (NCBI): domain Bacteria; kingdom Pseudomonadati; phylum Acidobacteriota; class Terriglobia; order Terriglobales; family Acidobacteriaceae; genus Terriglobus; species Terriglobus sp. YAF25. The sequence goes on along the minus strand of NZ_JBFRCY010000439.1, from coordinate 569 downwards.
GGCGGTGAGCGGTGCTAACTATCTGATTGCCGAGACCGGCGGTGTCTGTATCGTCGAGAGTGAAGGCAATGGCCGTATGTGCCTTACACTGCCGGAAACGCTGATTACCATTGCCGGCATCGACAAGGTGATTCCGCGTTTCCAGGATCTCGAGGTCTTTCTGCAGACGCTGCCACGTTCCGCCACCGGCGAGCGTATGAACCCGTACAACTCGATCTGGACGGGCGTGCACGCGGGTGATGGACCCAAGAACTTCCACGTCGTCATCATGGACAACGCTCGTACCGAGGTTCTTGCCGACGAAGAGGGACGTCAGACGCTCCACTGCATCCGTTGCGGAGCGTGCCAGAATGCCTGCCCGGTCTATCGCCAGACCGGCGGCCACGCTTACGGCAGTGTGTATGCAGGCCCGATCGGCGCCATCCTGACTCCCCAGTTGCAGGAGTTGCATCATGCCGAGAGCCTGCCTTATGCGTCGTCTCTCTGCGGCGCCTGCTACGAGGTCTGCCCGGTCAAGATCAACATTCCTGAGGTGCTGATCCACCTGCGCCACAAGGTGGTGGAGAAGC
>NZ_JBFRCY010000438.1:0-3948 GCF_052113305.1 Terriglobus sp. YAF25 | reverse complement strand
ATCTGAGGTTGAGTGGGACGAACTGATCGACTACCTAGCAGCTCCTGCGGGTGTGGGTTATGCCTCCAAGCGGCCATCCAACCATCCCGGACCTTATACCGATGACTTTGRCACCATCTATCTGGAAGTCGGCAACGAAGAATGGGGTACGCAGGAAGTTCCGTCCAATGTGGAGTATGGACAGTGGGCTCACTTCGTTATCTCTAACGCTATCGCGGGCAAAAGTTACTTCAACCCTGCGCAGATCAAATTCGTAGCTAACGGCTGGGAGATCAACCCCTCGTTTGGCGCGGCTGCCGCCGCTGCTGCGCCAGAGGTATCCGTGGTGGATGCGGCTCTCTACTCGTCCGGAAATAATTCACTGACTGGTGATTCGCACTATCAGTCGGATTTGGTTCAGTTGCCTGTCACCAACGGGCCGCTGATTGACGCAATCTATGCGCAGCAGCAACGGGATGCGGCCAACGGAAGAAATTACAGCCTCGCGGCGTATGAAGAAGGCCCAGGAGTGGATACAGGCAGCTCTCCTGCCGATACATCGTTGGCCGGCGCCATTGGCGCCATTGATGTGAATCTCTATGCGACCATGCGCGGGTTTGGACCACAGAATTTCTTTGGCTATATGTTGGGCACTGGGCCTTTCACTTCGCACACCAACATCGCCAATGGATTCCGTCCGCATCCCATATGGGAAGCTCTGCAGATGCGCAACAACTACTGCTCCGGACCGATGGTGCTCACAAGCACCAACTCAGTTCCCACCTACAGTAACGCGACCATTACCGGCGGCCAGGCCGTACCTCTGATTGCCGTCTACACCTTCAAGGATGCCAATGTCCCCAATCAGGCGGACGTAGTGGTCATTTCACGCGACCTCAATAACCAGACACCGGTGACTCTGAATTTCCCGGCTACACCAACTGGAACGGCCACACTCTATGCTCTTACCGGTGATCCACGTATGGGCAACAATGACGAGCTGAATATTCCCATCCAGATGCAGACATTGAGCGGCCTAACAGCGAACTACACCTTCAACATGCCTCCGGGATCGATGTATGTCTTTCAGGTACCACTGAGTGGAACCTGGTCATCCACCGGACAGCCCACGCCCGCACCACCTGCAAGTCTCACGGCTTCGGCCGGCAACGGAGCGGTTACGTTGACCTGGCCGACCTCGACCGGGGCCACTGGATATAAAGTGCTTCGCGGCACAACCAGTGGAGGGCCCTACACACAGATTGGGACTTCGACTTCTGTTGTCTACACGGACTCGGTCGCGGCCAACGGTACCACGTACTACTACGTGGTGCAGGCCACAAACTCGGGCGGTACAAGCTCCAATTCTGCAGAAGCCGGCGCAACACCAAATGTGGAGAACGATGCCATGACTTCGACTCCGCCACCTCTGGATGGTTCCGATACCGGCGCATGGGCCAACGTTTCGTTTGTTCCTCTCCCGCATTACTTCTCGGGATCGTCGCAGGATACCGCGCAATACAAGACCCTATGGGACAGTAATTACTTGTACCTACTGGTCTCGGTACAGGATTCGTATCTGATCGCTCCAACAGCCGCGAACCTCTGGAATGGAGAGACTGTGGAAGTGTATTTCTCGGGTACTTACAACAGGAGCACCGCATACGGGATCACGGATTTTCAATATGCCTTCCCGTACGGTAACGGTGGAGCAGCGCTCACCGAAGTGCATCATAGTCCGTCGTCGCTGACGGGTGTGGTGTTTGCACAGCAGAACACCACTGGTGGCTATCAGATGGTCATGGCATTTCCTTGGACAACGCTCGGAACCACACCCGTTGTGGGACATCAGTATGGTTTAGACGTGATGGTGGATACGGCCTCCGCACAAGGAACGCGTCAGGGCAAGCTGGCCTGGTGGGCAACCTGCGACTGCACTTGGAACAACCCATCGAACATGGGGCCCCTCGTATTGACACAAGCCGCCCAATAGTAGCCCATCAGCGCTTTCATCCCTGGCACTGATGGGCGGCGAACTTCCCGTGAATCCATCCGCAGATGGGTTTGATTCCTGGCGCTCAAGCGCCGAACTGCTGGAGGAGCTTTTGTAACGTGATTGCCAGAACTGCTTATTCAATCGTCATTGCCGCGTGCCTGCTTGGGGGTTCAGTTGCCAGGGTTTGTGCCGAAGTGCGCTTCCCAAAGTTGATCTCCCATCATGCCGTCTTGCAGAGAGATAGTCCGATTCATCTATGGGGCTGGTCCACTCCGGGTGCCCATCTATTGGCGCATTTTCATCTACAAACTGCACCTGCTATCGCGGATGACATCGGACGTTGGAGCTTGTATCTGCAACCCGAATCGGGTGGAGGCCCGTACACTCTCACGGTTTCGGGCGATGGTCCGGACAACACATTGAACGATGTTTTGGTAGGAGATGTTTGGCTGGCGTCCGGCCAAAGCAACATGGAGTTTCCTCTGCAAGGCTTTGGGCCTGATACGCCTTTGAAGAACCAGGAAAAGGAGATTTCGGCGGCGCTCCGGCCGAATCTGCGTCTTCTACGAGTGCAGCCTATGAGCAGTGATGTGCCTGCTCAGGACATCACGAGTTCATGGACGATGTGCACACCGGAGACGGCCAGGAGTTTTTCCGCAGTCGCCTATTTCTTTGGCCGGGAAATCTCGGAGAGGGAGAAGGTTCCGGTCGGATTGATTGACATCAGCTATGGGGGAACTCCGGCAGACGCGTGGGTCTCGATGGACACGCTTGGGAATGATGCTCGGCTTCAGCGAGCGTTCGCCAGTCGTGCCACATTTGCGAATAGATCCGCCGGCCTGGAAGCCGTCTGGGCCGAAGAAAAACGCGAGGACGAAGCCGCCAAAACTGCTGGTAGGCCGATTCCTCGGCATCCGTGGCATCCCAACCCGTCTTCGTGGATGCCGTCCGGGCTTTACAACGGGATGATTGCGCCCTTCGTCCCGATGACGATCAAAGGGTTTCTCTGGTATCAGGGCGAAGCAAATGCCGGCCTGGACCGAGCGCCGTTCTATAGCGACCTGCTGGCTGCTCTTATTGGTGACTGGCGAATGCACTTTGAGCAGGGAAATCTGCCATTCCTGTTTGTGCAGATTTCGAGTTTCAATGCCCCAACAGAGGAGTGGCCAACGGTTCGTGACCAGCAGCGCCGCACGCTAAACGTAGCGAATACGGCAATGGCTGTTTCACTCGATGTAGGCGATGTGACGAACGTTCACCCCTCTGACAAACAGACTATTGGAGCGCGGCTCGCTTTGGCCGCCCGAGCTCTTGCATACGGTGAAGCCATTGACTATCAAGGGCCGCTCTTCCGGCAAGCCACCTCGGAATCGTCTCCGGATGGTTCGAATGCCATGCGGGTGTGGTTCGATCATGGCCAGGGACTGAATATGCAGGGAAAGCTGGTTGAAGGATTTGAGATCGCTGGTGAAGATCGACATTTCGTTCCGGCTTCCGCAACGATACAGGGTACGACTGTGCTCGTGAAGTCCAACATCGTGAAGGATCCCATGTTTGTGCGTTTTGGATGGAACAGCGTTGTTCGAGATAGTCTCTACAACGCAAATGGGTTACCGGCTTCGACGTTCACCTCCGAATCAACCGTTCAGTTCTCCTCTAGCTCGAAGTAATGGAATAGGCAGGAGGGATCCGGCAACCCCATCGCTCATCTGTCATAGTGCACATCAAGAGAGTGATAGATAAGCTCATCGGAAAGTTTATGTTTTCCGATGAGCTTTATCTTTCTAGGTAGAGTGGCTGCTGGAGTTGTCGAGGATGGAGCGGAGCGTTGGCCCCCCGGGTCTCTATTCTCCGACTGGTAGAACTTCTTCAATCCCTGCCCAGGGGCCACCTTGAAGCACGAGATATTTCAGATAAAGCACTGTGCCCATCCGATCTGCGGATCCGAGCAAGTTCTGAGCAGCCCCTTGCAC
>NZ_JBFRCY010000437.1:0-7517 GCF_052113305.1 Terriglobus sp. YAF25 | reverse complement strand
TTGTTGAACCAGTCGTTGGCCACCGTGGAGACATCGCGATGGTATTCGTTGATATTTCCATGGAAGTTATTCGTGCCGCTCTTGGTGATGAGTTGGAACTGACCACCGCCTCCGGTACCGCTACCGGCCATGTTGCCGGCTACGGTGCCACGGAACTCCTGGATGGAGTCGACCGGCGCGTTACCGACGATGGTAGTGCTGCCGCCGGCTGCAATGTCATTGACGTCCAGACCGTCAATGGTCATGGTGTTCTGGTCGGTGCGGGCACCCGCAGCCGAGATGGTCAAACCGTTGACGCTGCTCACTCCTGGCTGGAGCGTGAATAAGCTGGCGGGTGAGAGGCGACTCAGAGTCGGGAGTTCGTCAACTGCCCGAATGTCGAGGTTATTGCCGATGGTGGCATCGATGGTATTGATGGTGTTCCGTTGGCCCTCGACTGAAACCTCAATGGCGACGGCTTCGCCGGCCTTCAACTGGGCGTTCTGGGTGCGCGAGGAGGCGACCAGAAGCGGTACGTTGGTGAAACGCGCATCGGAGAAGCCGGTGGCGGTGAAGGTTACCTCATAGGTCTGGGCGGGGACTACGGCCGGAATGCGGTAGAAGCCTTCCTTATTGGTGGTTGCCGTATAGACAACTCCAGTGAGTGGGTTCTTCAGCGTCACGGCGACTCCGGGGATGACGGCGCCGGAAGCGTCAGTGACTACGCCGGCCAGAGAGGCCAGATCCTGACCCTGCTGGGCGCGGAGGCCTCCGCAGATAAATGAAACCAAGGCTAAAAGCACGAGGCATCGTGTGATTCGCAACATAGATGGACTCCTTAAAAACGAAAGGGGACGGCTCCCGGGTGAGAGCCAAAGGGGATACGGATATGGAAGGCGTATTGTTCGCCTGATCCAGAGGATATTTTCTCAGGTGAGGAAGAGGTTCTCGCGGGTTATTAGCTGAAATGGTTCCAGCCTGGACATCTGGAAATCCGTGCATAGAGGGAAATCTCAGGGCGGTACTTGTTCTTGATCTTCAACCGGAGCGTCCCATCTTACACTGGTGGACATGTGTGGCATCGTTGGATACATCGGACCCAAGCCTGTTGTTCCCGTCATCATTGAAGGTCTTCGCCGCCTGGAGTACCGCGGCTATGACTCAGCCGGAATCGCTGTTGCCGGTTCCGCCTCCGGGTTGGAGCTTCGCCGGGCTCCGGGGAAGCTGCGCAATCTGGAGTCGGTGATCGCCGGCCAGCCGCTGCACGGCAACTACGGTATTGGCCACACGCGCTGGGCGACTCATGGGCGCCCCACGGAGGAGAATGCCCATCCTCACCGCGACTGCAGCGGAACGCTGGTGGTGGTGCACAACGGCATCGTTGAGAACTACCTGCAGCTCAAGCAGGAGCTCACGGYCAAAGGGCACGGCTTTGTCACCGAGACCGATACCGAGATCATCGCCCACCTGATCGAAGAGGAACTGAAGGCTGGATCGGATACGGGTGCCGAGGCGCTGGAGGCTGCCGTGCGGCGGGCGGTGAAGCGCCTGACCGGAGCCTTTGCTATCGGCGTGCTCTCGGCTAATGCTCCGAACACGCTGATTGCGGCGCGCAACGGACCTCCGGCAGTGATCGGTATTGGCGATGGGGAGTACTTCCTCGCCTCGGATGTGCCCGGCATTCTGCATCACACGCGTGACATTGTGTATCTGGCTGATGGTGACCTGGCGGTGCTTACGCCCGCTGGCGCGCGGTTTACCGACTTTGACGGCAACCTGGTGCATCGCACGCCGCAGCGCATTCTGTGGGACCCCATCCAGGCAGAGAAGGGTGGCTACAAGCACTTCATGCTGAAGGAGATCAACGAGCAGCCGCGCGCCATCCGTGACACCACGCTGGGGCGCGTCTCGCTCGACAGCGGACAGGTCTTCCTGCCCGATCTAAAGCTGGGGCCGGAGGAGTTCCGCCGGGCGACTCAGCTTACGATCGCGGCCTGCGGAACCTCGTGGCATGCGGCGCTTGCGGGTAAGTTCATGATCGAGCGGCTGGCGCGTCTGCCAGTCGAGGTGGATTACGCCAGCGAGTATCGCTACCGCTCGCCGATCGCCAGCCCGAATGAGATCGGTCTGCTGATCACGCAGTCGGGCGAGACGGCCGATACCATTGCGGYACAGCGCGAGATGATGTCACTTGGAATCCCGACGCTGGCTATCTGCAATGTGGTGGGCGCGGCGATTACGCGCGAGGCGCATGGGACGATCTCGACGAATGCGGGGCCGGAGATTGGTGTGGCGTCCACGAAGGCCTTCACCGCGCAGCTCACTGCCTTGTTCACGCTGGCTCTATACCTGGCGCAACAGCGCGGCACGGCGGCGGCGGAGCAGAGTTTGCACCTGGTGACGGAGCTCTCGAAGATTCCGGGCAAGGTAGAGGAGGTGCTGCGCTCGGTGGATGACGCGTGCGCGAACCTGGCGAAGTCATTCTCCAATGCCCGCGACTTCCTCTTCCTTGGCCGCGGCATTCATTACCCCATCGCTCTCGAAGGCGCTCTGAAGCTGAAAGAGATCTCTTACATCCACGCCGAGGGCTATCCGGCGGGTGAGATGAAGCATGGGCCCAATGCGTTGATCGATGAGAGCCTGCCGGTGGTGGTGATTGCAACACAGGATCCGACGGACCCGCAGTCGGTACTGAAGTATGAGAAGACGCTCTCGAATATTCAGGAGGTCACGGCACGCTCAGGCCGCGTGATTGCGATTGCGACGGAAGGTGACCACGAGATCAGCAAGCTGGTGGAACATACGCTGCATGTTCCCGCGGCTCCGGAGCTGTTGTTGCCGATTCTGGAGACAGTGCCACTGCAGTTGCTGGCGTATCACATTGCTGTCAGGAGAGGATGCGATGTGGATCAGCCGAGGAATCTGGCGAAGAGTGTGACGGTGGAGTAGTTGAGTCTTGACAAACTTTCTTATAGCGTTAAAATGCATCTAGATATAGTTTCTAGACGGATATGCCTTTCAGCAGGCTGGAGACTAGTCTCCAGCCTGCTGAAAGGCATATCCATCAATGAACTACAGAGAGGGACTACGATGCCGCCTAAGAAAATTTCCAATTTGGTTTTAAGCACCCTCTCTTCTGATAAGGAGTACAGTTCGGCCGAGTTCTTGGAGAAGATGAGGAAACAGGGCGTTAATGATGCCGATGCTCGAGAGGCAGTGGCATTCTTGCTCTCCGATCATCAAATAAAAATGACCTCCAAACGAAAGCTGACTAAAATGACTGCGTAGCAGAAGGTTGTTTGTTACGCTTGGTGGCGTGCCAAAGAAACCGTCCAGATTAGATAGAGAGTTTCAATCGCAGTCTTCTCCAAATGATGGCCGATCTCCTGCTCAGCACGACAGGGATCGGCTTCTCTATTCTTCGGCGTTTCGCCGCCTTGCCGAGGTTACCCAAGTTGTTACCGCTAATAGCGGCTATGTCTTCCACAACCGCTTAACTCACTCTCTGCAAGTGGCTCAAGTCGGGAGACGAATGGCGGAAAATTTGATTCGCCAATATGACAAACATCTCGATATATCGAAACACCTCGACCCAGACGTAGTTGAGGCGGCAGCTCTTGCACATGACTTAGGTCATCCCCCTTTCGGTCACGTAATAGAAGAAACTATTTTTTTGAAAGCGTACAGCGACGGAACAAATCCCTAAAAAATAATAAGGTGCTGAAGCGTAGAAAGGAGCTCGAGACGGCTTTTACTGAGCTGTTGTCGCAAATATTGTCTCCAACTCAGCCATATAAAGGGACACAAAAGCAGAGGGGTAGCCTAAGATCTTTTACGTCCGCTCTCATCGGGCGATACGCTTCGGCTATCTCGATCGAATTGTCCAAGGGGAAACCAGTTTTGCAGATAGACCCAGACTTAAAGGACGAGGTCTTTATGCTTAAGGAATTGACATGGACATACGTCATTGAAGATCCGAGTTTGGCTACTGAACAAGCTGGCCAAAGAAATATGGTTCGAAAACTCTTTCAGATTTATGTGGACGAAGCGCTTACTCGGAAGCGCACCACGATGTTGCCCGTATATTTTCAAGAACGTTTAGATGAAGCATCCAATGATTCTGCGCGTAAGCGAATTTGCGTTGATTTGATAGCAAGCATGACTGAACTCCAGGTACAAAGGACTTATTCACGGCTTATGGGTTTTGCCACCGACGGAAGTCTGCTTGACCCTCTCCGTTAGAAAATATTTCTACTGACCTGGAAAACGCGTACGTACCTGGTATTGCGGGCCATTGTCCCCTGACACGCTTTCATAGAGACAAAAATTCTCTGCGAGATACGCAGAGGAGTTTGACCTCATGAGCTGTTGGGGCGGAATTCTCGTTCCTCTCGGTGTTCGCGCCAGTGTGATGTGCGGATGATAGGGCCGGTCATCAGAGGCGAAGCCGCAGGTAGCTGTTTCCCTTACGATTTGATGTTGAAGTCTGGCGAGGTTTTCATCCAATCGCACTCCTGCAAACAGGACCCCGGCGCGTTCGAAGGTGTCCAGGCCATCGACTGCGACCTGAAAAGGATGCATCGGTACGAAACGTAGTGCCCGTACCAGGCAGTCGCACTGCTGCTCATTGCAGTTGCCAAGGAACTGTAGAGTGATGTGCCAGCCTTCGGGATCGGTCCAGCGGATCTTTCCTATCCGCGGATCAATCGTTGCGCGTAGCCTGTCAACCACCGAGCGCAGTGCTTCCCTGGTCTCGTCTGCAACGGGTAGGCCGATGAACAGGCGCATTGCAGTTATGGCAGAGCGGCCACGACTCGCCGGGCGGCGAGTGAGAGCAGCAGGCGGGAGAAGCCGCTGAAGAGGATGGCGATGCCCACCAGCGTTCCCGGAACCCAGGCGGCTGCGCTGGGCAGATGCGCCCAGATCATCAGTGCCACCACGATCGAGAAGACGCCGTCGAGCAGCATCCAGCCGCTGCCCGGCATGCCGCGCAGGCCGAAGCCTCCGACAAGCTCCACGATGCCTTTGATCAACAGATAGGCGGAGAGGATCAGTGTCAGGCTGACGAGGCCGGCGAGCGGATGGAGCAGCAGGTAGATGCCGCCGAAGAAGTAGGCCAGCGCCACGAGTGCTTCCCATACGACGGCTCCGGCGCTGCGCACATGCCAGGCAAACCAGACATGCGTGGCTCCGCTGAGCAGCAGAAGCCAGCCGATAACGGTGGTGACGGCCACGCCCGCAGCCAGCGGGGCGATGATGGCGAAGAGGCCGACGAGGATCATCAGGACGCTCAGGGCGATCGACCAGCCGATGGACTCCCGGGCAATGCTGCGAACGGACAGGGTCATGCGGTTCACCTCGATTGCGATGTTAGGGCTCGGGCGGAATGAAGATTAGTGTCCGCCGTCACATCAGTAGCGTTTGATGACCTCGCGATGGCGTTCGATCCACCAGCAGGCGCCTTCGCCGGCCTGCGGGAAGATGGACCGGCTGCAGGCGGCCATCCATTGGCCGCCATAGTAGTACTCCAGTTTGTTGCCCTTTAAGGAAGCGATCTGAACTTCGGTGCGCTGCACCTGGTCCATCCCACCGCCTCGTACAACGCGGATACGCCACACGGCCCAGTCACCCATATACAACGCCATGGTGGCGACGGCTCCGATGCCCAACGCCCAGGCCAGTTTGTGCAGCAGCCACGCACCCATGCAGACGAGCCTAGCAGAGGCGTCGATTCGGTAGGGGACAGCTGCTCTCGTGTTCTTTTAGAGCTTTTCCAGTAAAAAGTGCTTAAAAAGATTAGTAAGGAAACAAAAAAAATAATTAAACCAGTTGCTTAAAAAGTTCAGCGCAATCAGTTCACCAGTCAGATTGGAACCTTCAATGCGTATGAAGTCGCCAAGCCCAGGAATATTACCTTCCAGGAAGCATTCGTTTTCTGGATTGTGAATCTGAAGCTAGGCGGCGCGTTTCTTGCGGGCTTCGACGACCTTTTCGTGCAGCAGCTCCTTGGCATGTTCCAGCACTTTGCGGCGTGTGGGTGAGAGGGATTTGCCGGCGCGGTTTTCGAAGAAGACCAGCATGCGCATGCCGGAGGCCGGGCCCTTGGGCGAGACCTTCTTTGAGGCCAGCTGCCGCGCGATGGTGGCGGCACCCTGTTTGAAGAGCCCCTCTTCAGGGTAGGTGGATTCGGTGTTCACCTTGGCCGACCACCGGCGGGATGTGCCCTTTGCGTGCGAGCCGTTAGCGTGCGAGCCGTTTGCATGAGAGCCGCTGGCGCTCATCTTTGCCTGTTTTTTTGTTGTGGCCATAGCGGGAACCTCCTTCGGTAGCAAGGTCTGATGCACAGTCAGCAAAGAAGGTCGCCGATCGTGGTGAAACGCGGCGCCCGTAGTATGACCCCGCGGCAGTTCAGGAAGCGCTAGAAGATTCGCAGCGAGTTATGTTACCGTGGGTCCCTCCCTCGGGAGCTTGATCACGATGAAGAAGCTTCTACGGCTGAGCATCGCTGCTTTAATACTGGCGATTGGCGTTGCATTCCTCTCCTTCGCCATGTCGTCGGGCAATGCGGCTAATAAAGACTTCATCTCCTATTGGGCTGCGGGTAAGCAGCTGCTGCATAAGCAAAATCCTTATGGTCCGGGGATCCTGGCTGTCGAGAAGCAGGCCGGTTTCATCGACAATCGTCCGTTCTACATGCGCAACCCGCCGACGGCGTTTCCGCTGGCTGTGCTTGCGGCATTGTTCAGCCACAAGGTGTCTGCCATCCTCTGGTCGCTGGGCCTGGTGCTCTCATTGATGGCCTCTGTCCGGATCATCTGGGAGATGCATGGGAGACCACCTGACCGGCTGCATCTTATCGGTTACTTGTTTCCGCCCGCCCTGGCCTGTCTGACGGCGGGGCAGATGGGGATCTTCCTGCTGCTCGGCGTCGTTGTGTTCCTGCGCTGGAAAGACTCGAGGCCTTTCCTCGCCGGGATGGCTCTGGTGGTCTGCGGCATTAAGCCGCATCTCTTCCTGCCCTTTGTCGTTCTGCTGCTGTTTCACCGCCGTGCTCTGCTCGGGGCCGCGACAGCGGTTGGGGCGACGGTTCTGTTCTCCCTCGTCGTGGATCCGCAAGCCTGGCAGCAATACCTGCAGATGGTGAGGAGTTCAGAACTTCAGAATGAGTTCATTCCCACCCTGAGCCTGGTGTTGCGCATGGTTCATCGCTCCTGGCCCTGGCTCCAGCTTGTGCCTGCCGCCATTGCTTGTGTCTGGGTTTACTTCAAACGTCCCGAATGGAACCTTGTGCTGCTCGTCTCCGTGTTGGTCGCACCCTATGCGTGGGTGACAGATGAGTGCATCGTGTTGCCGGCATTTATGGCTGCACTCTATCAAGCGAAGTCGTTGACGCCCTTCGCCTGCGTGCTGGTGGTCGGGTTGCTGGAAGTCCTGGTCGGCGCCGGGATGACGTCGCCGTTTTACCTGTGGACTCCGCTGGCCTGGTTGGGCCTTTATCTGTATGGCACACGTTCCGTGAAGGTTGCCGTGCCTGTTCC
>NZ_JBFRCY010000436.1:0-6234 GCF_052113305.1 Terriglobus sp. YAF25 | reverse complement strand
GCCGACGAGGTTCGGTTCCCTGCCCTGTGCGATGGGATTGGCGATGGTGATAGTGGACGACCAGAGCAGCGAACGCCACCACACGGCGAACGCGAGCGCGAGGGCTGTAAGACGCAGCAGCGTAAGCAACAGGAAGGTAGCCGGGCGAGGGACTAGCTCCCCGTCGATACGGTGCAGCACAATGGTGCGGCCGATGGTATGCGCCGCCACCCAGGTGAGCATCAGCAGAGGGAGCAGCCAGGTGAGCGCTTCCGTGACTGGTGCCGCGAGTACCGCGATGATTGCGCCGGCGACCTCAGCAGCGTGCATGGGATCGAGCAGCGAAGCGTGTTGCAGCGCGGCCCAGTCGACAGGGTGCTGATCGAGGATTCGTTTTGTGGTGCGCACCGTGAGCCATAACGCGGGAATACCCCAGAGCCAGCGCCACAGGATCTCCAGACCTACCAGGAGAGGATGTTTCCATACCCAGGACATCGTGCCGACAAAGCTCTGGGTACCGCGAATGGTCTTACTGGACTGGCTCTGGTAGGTGGACAAGGGTTTGCTTCGCCTTCCTTGATTCCAGTTTAAGGCCTGAGTCCAATTCGGTTTTGTTTGTCAGGCATCTCGGGTATTCCTTACCACCCGAACCAACGTAGAAAAGCAGATTTCTCCGCTACGCTCCAAAATGACAAAGCAAAAAGGGTGTCACGGTTCTAAGCGCTGAAGGCGCGCTCTATACCAGCCTGGGGCATCGCCCCAGGTCTGATGTCCCGTAGAGAAAAAGGGCTGAAGGCCCGCCCTATAACTCTGCAGTGAAATCGAGTTTCTCGATACGCCTCAGACGCGACAGCAAAACAGTCGCGCAAAGTGCGATACCCCCCTTTCGCTTCGCGAAAGAATGGGGCAACGGGTGCAGTGGTGCTATTGAATCCTGACTACTTCACGACGATGTTCAGCAGCTTGATGGGCACGTAGATGATCTTCACCACCGTCTTGCCGGCAATACGTGCGGCCACCTTTTCATCGGCGAGCGCCGTCTCCTTGATGACATCTTCGCCGGAACCGGCAGGCACCTTGACGACATTTGCGAGCTTGCCGTTGATCTGTACGGGGATCTCCAGCTCGTCTTCCTTGGCGAGTTCTTCGTCAGCTTCGGGCCACGCATGGCGGAAGACAACTCCGGAGTGCCCCAGAACCTCCCACAGCTCCGCCGACAGAAACGGAGCAAAGGGAGCGAGCAGAAGCACGAGGGCGGTAAAGACCTCTTTCTGCGTAGCGGTCGAGACCTCGCCGGAGTCCATCGCGGGCTCTGCGTCGACGATCGCGTTCACGAGTTCCATAACGGCAGCAATGCAGGTGTTGAAGGTCCAGCGGCCGGAGAAGTTCTGCGAGATCTTGGCGATGGTCTGATGCAGCTTGCGCAACAGTTTCAGGCCGGCGGGTGTGAGCGCCTGGTTCCCTGCCGTGTCTTCGATCGTCGCAATTCCAGGAGCGTACTTGGTGGTAAGGCGATAGACGCGCGAGAGAAAGCGGCTGATACCGGCGACGCCTTCTTCCTGCCACTCCAGGTCGCGATCAGGAGGCGCAGCGAAGAGAGCATACATACGGGTAGCATCGGCGCCGTACTGCGCGATCATGTCGTCGGGAGAGACGACATTGCCCTTCGACTTGGACATCTTCGCGCCGTTTTTGATGACCATCCCCTGCGTAAAGAGGCGGGTCGCCGGCTCGTCGTTGTCGATGAGACCGAGATCGCGCATCACCTTCGTCCAGTAGCGCGAGTAGATCAGGTGCAGAATGGCGTGTTCCACGCCGCCGATGTACTGGTCGATCGGAAACCAATAGTTCGTCGTGGCAGAGTCAAATGGCGCGCCGTCGTTCTTCGCATCGGTGTAGCGATAGAAGTACCAGGACGAGTCGACAAAGGTGTCCATCGTGTCGGTCTCGCGGCGTGCCGGGCCGCCGCACTTCGGACAGGTCGTGTGGACAAACTCCGCGACCTTGCCGAGCGGTGAACCGCCCTGCTGCGTGATCTCGATATTGTCGGGAAGCAGGACCGGAAGCTGATCGTCGGGAACCGCAACTATACCATCGTTCTCGCAGTAGACAACCGGAATCGGCGTGCCCCAGTACCGTTGACGGCTGACGCCCCAATCCTTCAAGCGCCAGGTAACCGTGGCCTTGCCGAAGCCGTGCGACTCGGCATGCTTCGCCATCTTCTGCTGGGCTTCGAGCGCGGCTTCGCCGGTGAACTCACCGGAGTCGATGAGCACGGCATCGTCTTCCGCCGTATATGGAAGCTCGGGCTGCTCGGCCACATCAACATTGGGAGCGAGCACTCTCCGGATCGGCAGGCCATACTTCGTCGCAAACTCGAAGTCGCGCTCATCGTGCGCTGGGACGCTCATGATGGCGCCGGTGCCATAGTCAGCCAGGATGTAGTTCGCGATCCAGATAGGCACGCGCTCGCCGTTATAGGGATTTACGGCGAAGCGGTCGGTGGGATAACCGTGCTTCTCGATGTTGCCGATATCGCCGGTCTCGCGTGCTGCCTGCTGCTGGGCGAGCAATTCATCGATCTTCTTCGCCAGTTCCGCGTCTTCAGCGGCAAATGCCTTAGCAGCGGCGTGCTCTGGTGCTACCTGAACGCTGGTGGCGCCGAAGATGGTGTCCACACGCGTGGTGAAGACGGTGATCGGGCAGTCGTGACCTTCCACAGCGAAGTCGACGAGGGTGCCGTCGCTGCGGCCGATCCAGTTGCGCTGCATGGTGCGCACCTTCTCGGGCCAGCCCGGCATGCTGTCCAGACCTTCGAGCAACTGGTCGGCATAGCGCGTAATACGGAAGAACCACTGGTCCATCTCGCGCAGCTCGACAATTTGATCTTCGTGCCGCCAGCAGCGGCCATCGATCACCTGTTCGTTGGCCAGCACGGTGGCGCACTGCGGGCACCAGTTCAGCTTGCTGCTCTTCTTGTAAGCCAGGTCCTTCTCGAACATGCGGAGGAAGAACCACTGGTTCCACTTGTAGTAGTCAGGCAGGCAAGTGGTGACCTCACGCTCCCAGTCGTAGCTGAGTCCCATGCGCTTCATCTGCTTGCGCATCTCGGCGATGTTCGAGAGTGTCCACTCGCGCGGCGGGGTGTTGTTCTTCAGAGCGGCGTTTTCGGCGGGCAGGCCGAAGGAGTCCCATCCCATGGGGTGCAGGACGTTGTACCCGCGCATCCACATGAAGCGCGCCAGGGCGTCGCCGATGGAGTAGTTGCGAACGTGGCCCATGTGCAGCTTGCCACTGGGATACGGCAGCATCTCCAGCACGTAATACTTGGGCTTGCCGCTGCCTGCGGGCTCGGCGGCGTAGAGGTTGGGATCCGCGTCCCAGCGCTGCTGCCAGCGTGGTTCAATCTCAGCGGGGTTATAACGCTGCTGCTTTTCTTCCATGGACATACATCATCGATTGTAAAGAAAAGGGTGAGTCTAGGGCGTGTCATCAAACTCCTGCCGCCAGCGTTGCGAGCGCAAATTGGTCCAGACAAGGCGGAGGCCGAAGGCTGTGGCGGGTGTCCACAGTCGAGGCCGACAACGAAGTATGGGCGAATTTGCGCCGCAACCCGAAGGGCCGGGGCAGATTTTCTTCACCCAGCCAGCAAGGCTGACTGGGGACCCCGATTCCCGATCTCTTTGTCACTCGTCGTTCCAGTGGACCGGCAGTTCTCTCCTCGCTCCTCGATCTCGAAAAAATCTGCTCCCGGCGCTGACGGGCACGAGTTTGATGACACGCCCTAGCACTTTTGGCACAAAAGAGAAGGCCCGCCAATGGACCGGCGGGCTTCGAGGAGAAACCCCTGCTGGGGACCCATCGGTCCCTGCTGGGGACCCATCGGTCCCTGCTGGGGACCCATCGGTCCCTGCTGGGGACCCATCGGTCCCTGCTCACCGCCGGGTCCGCGGCGCGGGCCGAAGTTACGGCCGTCGCCCTTGCCGAAGCGGGGCTGATCCTGCTGCACCGTGTAGCCTTCAGGCGCCTTGAACAGGGTTGCCGCGGGCTCATTGCGGGAGAGATTTGAGGTTACCAAGGTGTGGCTGCCGGCAAACGGGTCGGTATCCGTCTCGGAGATCACCACCTTCAGGTCGTTCGAGAACCAGCTCTCGTGAGAGACGACGATCTCTTTATCGTTGCCCATGACGCCGGGAGCAATAGTACGGGTGACTCTACGGCCGCTGAGCGACAGGCCATCCATCGTCTTGAAGCCCAGGTCTGTGGAGGCAAAGCTCACGCCCTCGCGCTCGCGTCCGGGACGCTCGAAGCCGGCCGGACGGGGACCAGCCTCGGGTCCGCCCTGGTGGGCGGCTCCAGCGGGCCCGAAACCAGGACCGCGGTGACCACCCTGCGGAAGAGACATCACATGGGCGATCTTGTTCTCGTTGTTCCAGCGGGTAACGGTCTGGGCGACCGGATCAAAGACAACAACCTCGGTCTTCTTGGTTGCAGCGGCAACCTTCGCTCCACGGCGCGGCTCGAAAGTGATCTCCTCACGCAGGCGGCCCTGGGTGTCGCGGGCGACGGTGCGGGTGGAGGTGTGGGTCAGGACGGAGCCGTCCTGCAGCTTCTCAGTACGGGTGTCGGTGAAGGTAGCGCTGTATGGAGCGTTGCTGACCACCTCATGGCGCATTCCCATGCCGCGTCCCATAGGGCCCATCGGGCCATGTCCGGCGCGCATTCCCGGTCCCTGCGGACCTGCCTCAGGACCCGGCTGCTGTGCGATCGCAACGCTCGCCAGAGCGAGCGCACCTGTCAAGGTAATGTAATGAAGCTTCATGTGCTCTTCCCCCAGTTGCTTCTACCCCATCTAGACGGGCGAAGTCGCGCGAAGACGACGGGGGCGACAACTTTATTTACCCAGCGGCAAGCGTCCAGAGTGCCGAGACGTTGCGCAGAGTGTCTCCCGGATCGTCCACCGGGGTCTCCGCCAGGAARGCGCAGTGGGCAAAGCGGGCATCGCGCAGCAGGCGGCGAAAGGCTGGAGCGCCGATCGTGCCCTCGCCGATATGCTCATGGCGGTCCAGTTTCGAACCGCGCCCGGCCTTGGCGTCGTTGCAGTGCCAGACCTTGACGGTCTCGAAGCCGATGGTGGTCTCGATCTGCCGCGTCGTCTCGGCGTAGCCCTCTTCGCTGACGATGTCATAGCCGGCGACGTGAACGTGGCAGGTGTCCAGGCAGACGGCGACCGGAGCGCAGGGACGCAACGTCTCGACGAGTTCTGCGACCTGCTCCAGTGAACCGCCGAGGGAGAACTCGGCTCCGGCGGTATTTTCAATCAGGATCCGGAAGTCAGCTCCCTGCCAGGGCAGACCATCGATCGCCTTCTCAATCGACTGCGCGGCCAGCCGCAGACCCTCGTCCCGGGTCAACCCTTTCCAGCTTCCCGGGTGGAGAACAAGAAACTCTGCTCCCAGGGCGAGGGCACGCTCTACCTCACCACGGAAGGCTGCGATGGAGTTGGATCGAACACTCTCAGTCTGCGAACACATGTTGATCAGATAGCTGGCGTGAATCGCCACGGGGCCGACATCGTGCTGCTTGCGCAGTTCCTTGAGCTTGGCGGCATCGGCCGGCTTCACCGGGCCGGCCTTCCACATGCGCGGGCTGGCAGAGAAGATCTGGAAGGCATTGGCGCCGCATTCGACAGCGCGGGTAACGGCTGTGTACACACCGCCGGTGGTGGAGAGGTGAATGCCGATACGCTTCTTTGGAGTTGCCATCTCTTCAGCATAACGGCGATGGTGTAGTGTGAAAGTCGTCTTCCCTTCCACAATTCCGTAAAGGAGCCTGAACGACGATGGCTGCACCACAGACGTACAAGAACCATGGGCGGCTGGATGCCCCGTTCCACCTCTTTCTCTTTCCTCTGCTGGCGATCCTCTCGATCGTTGCCATCGTGCATGCGTTCCTCTGGCCAAACGATCTGCACATCTTCCTGGCAGTATTGACTCCTCTGCTTGCGTTCCTCACCCTCAAGACGCGGATGTACTCACTCAAAGTGCAGGACCGCGTCATCCGGCTGGAAGAAAAGCTTCGCCTGACGGCCCTGTTGCCCGAGAGTGAGCGAGGAAACATCGCCAAATTGAACGAGCGCCAACTAATCGCGCTGCGGTTCGCCTCCGATGAGGAGCTGCCGGTGCTGGCTGCACGGACATGGAATGAAGACCTGTCGGCTAAGCAGATCAAGCAGGCCATTGAGCAGTGGCGGTC
>NZ_JBFRCY010000435.1:0-6669 GCF_052113305.1 Terriglobus sp. YAF25 | reverse complement strand
GCCAAAATAGACGCAATGCAGTCTCTAAAAAAGCGACGATAGCGACAAATTTTTGAAGAAAGGTGGTCCAGCAGGTAGAAATGGTGGCGATTAATCTTATTTATAAAATATCTTCAGACATAAAAACCCCTCCCACGCTGACTGCGCAGGAGGGGTATGGAGTCGAACGAACGGTGGCGGAGTGAAAGTATTAGAACGCTCCCTCGATTGCGTGTCCCTGGGTCGCATCGGCGGGAAAGACCACTGTTACCTTCGACGTCCACGACTGAGAGGTCTCTGAGAAGGCCGGACGCTTGCCTCCCAGTGCGACAAGCCCGCTGGCGATGTCACGAGATGTTTTGGACAGAGCAGTACGGGGCCCTGTGATGGAGCGGCTGTGCCACGACGTCAGTATCGTGCCCGCCACCATAACCAGGAGAACCCACGCAAAAATGAGCAGCACCGACGCGAACAATGCAGCATATTTTCGGAGAGCGACCTGCATAGCGACCTCACTGCAGCTATCGGCTCCCAGAAAACCGGCGATAGGTGGAAAACCGGTGAATTCGAGCATTTTCCCTGTTGCCAGGTATCCCGGAAGGATCGTGCGGCGGCGTTTTCATTGCGGAAAATGCCCATCGATACAGATGCCCTACATTACCCCCACAGGGAAAATGCTCTAAGAGCATCGAATCGCTTCAAGATACTGCACGCGATGCCGATGAGGAGTTCTGAGAACGCTGGATGAGCTCAATTGTTGAACCCAGCGGAACGGAGCCACCAACGTGAACCTGCAACGCTACACCGTGAAACAGAAACTTCTTATTTCATACGGCACCATGATGATTCTTCTAGTCCTGCTGGGCGGACTCGCCGTTTACGAGATTAGTGGCCTTGGCGAACTGACTTGGGAGCTCGGCATTAAGGACGCGACCAAGATGTACAACGCCGGCATGGCGAATGGTCACTCGACCGAGATACTCGCCGCCAGCCGCAGAATCGCGGTCAAAGAGTCGGTCAATGATGCGGAAGGCCTGAGCCGGGCCATCGATGAGTACAACACGTATGAGAAGAAGATGCGCGAGGACATCGCCACCATTCTGAAGCAGGGTGTTTCCGCAGAAGGCCGCCCGACGCTGGAGGCAGCCACCACCAGGCTGGATAGGGCGTCACAGTTGTTCCCGCACTATCTTGAGCTGATTCATGCTCACCAGGTCAAAGAGGCGTCGCAGTTTGCGGAGAGCGAACTTGAGCCTGCCCTTCAAGATGTCGACGCGTCCGGCTCGAAGATGCTGGAACGCCAGAAGGTCGTCATGGGCAAGACGAATACCAAGGCAGAAGATGCAATCAGATTCGCACACTGGCTCATCGGCACACTGCTCGTGCTCGGAGCCGTTTCCGGAGTTCTGATCGCCTTTATCGTCCGCACGCTCGACCGCCAGCTGCGCCACGCCGTGCGTGAGCTTTCAGTAGGCTCCGATCAGGTGACTGAGGCGTCGGCCCAGGTTGCCACCTCGAGCCAGAATCTGGCGAAAGATACCTCTGAGCAGGCCGCAATGATCGAAGAGACCTCCGCTTCGGCAGAGGAGATCAACTCCATGGCCCGCCGCAATGCCGAGAACTCGGATCGTTCGACCACCCTGGTCTCAGAAGCGGTTCGCCATAGTGACGATGCCAATCACGCCGTCGAACAGTGCGTGGAAGCTATGGATGCACTGAGCGAGTCCAGCGAACAGATCGCCAAGATCATCGGAGTGATCGATAAGATCGCTTTCCAGACCAACATTCTGGCACTGAACGCCGCAGTCGAAGCCGCGCGTGCCGGTGAAGCCGGTATGGGATTCGCCGTCGTCGCCGAAGAAGTTCGCAATCTGGCTCAGCGTTGCGCCCAGGCGGCGCAGGAGACCTCGGTCCTGATCAAGAAGTCCGTCGACAACACCGCCGCAGGCCGTGAGCGGATGACCACCCTGGTTGGCTCCGGCCGAAAGGTGAATGAGGTCTTTGGCCGCATCAAGGTCATGATCGATGAGATTCGCATGAGCAGCCAGGAGCAGGGCAAGGGTATTGATCAGATCAGCCGCGCCATCGGCCGCATGGAGAGTGGAACCCAGAAGAACGCAGCCAATGCGGAAGAAAGCGCTGCGGCGGCACAAGAGCTGAATGCCCAGTCCGATGGGCTACGTGGAGTTGCGATGGGGCTGGCGCGCATGACCGGTGTCACCGTACGTGGCCATTCGCAAAAGGCTGTGGTAACGCCCGTGCTCAAGCCAGTCAAAGCGCCGGTGGTACGTCCGGCGATTGCAAAAGCTCCAGCGGTGAATACTTTCGTTCCACAACGTCTTGCGCCGGCCGCGGCCAGCAATATCGACGCTAACTTTACAGACTTCTAGTTCGGCCCGGTGGAGAATGGCTCATCCCTGAGCCACTTTCTGCCGATACATCAACTATCTGGATCTATCTCAGGAGTAATACATGGCAATCAAGAACAACAACCAGGCGAAGCAGGTGGCACACGATACGTCGCGCAAACACCTCATCTTCTCGCTCGGCGAAGAGGAGTTTGGCATTCAGGTCCTGAACATCAAGGAGATTATCCAGATGCAGGAGATCACCGCCGTTCCCAAGACCGCGGTCTACGTCAAAGGCGTCATCAACCTGCGTGGCCAGGTGATTCCTGTACTCGATCTCTCAGTCCGTTTCAACATTCCCCAGCGTCAATACACACCCCGCACGACACTACAGCCCCTCTTTCAGGTATTAGACGCATGAGTGCCACGAAAAATACTGCACCGGTTGCCGACCAGCTTGCTGCGCGGCTCGACGAGCTGGCAACGCTCTGGATGGTCGATGGACCAGGTTCTCTGACCGAACAGCGCCTTATCCAATTGGCTGCGCTCGCACAAAAAGATCCTGCGTTTGCAGAGATCGCGAAACGCGCCAACTCACTGGCCAATGACCGCTCAAAGGGCAAGATGATCGCCGAAGAGCCCTTTACCGCATTTCAGCGTCTGATGCGCGGTGAAGCGGAACCAGTCGTCCAGGCGCCGACACCAGCACCTGTTGCGGCTGCCGCCATCGCGCAGACCACGGCCGCTGTCGCTGTGGAAGAGCCGATGGAAGAGGATGAAGTCGCATTCGACGACGATCCTGAGATGCTTGCCGGCTTCGTCACCGAATCGCAGGAGCATCTGGCTGCCATCGAAGAGCAGATTCTGGCGCTTGAGCGTGATCCGTCCCAGTTGCCCGCAGTCCATGCGGTCTTCCGCGCCTTCCATACCATCAAAGGCCTGGCCGGTTTCCTTGGCCTGAAGGGCGTCCAGGGCGTAGCGCACGAAGTCGAAACGCTGCTGGATCATGCACGCAACAGCCGCGTTCAGATCAGCGTGGAGATCGTCGATCTCGTTCTGGAGAGCTCAGAGTACCTGCAGGCAGAAGTAAACCGCGTCAACGGCGCACTGAACGGAGCTGATCCCGGCAAGGCGAAGAACAACCGCGCCCTGCTGCGCACCATTACCACCGTTACTCAACGAGCACTCGATGGAGGCTCAACCTCCGAACCTGCCGCCGTAGAGGCTGCACCGGTAGCCGCACCTGCAGCGGCTCCAGTGAACGAAGAAGCTCCTGCTACTGCTCCGGCACCAAAGGCAGAACCAGCGGCTGCCCCTGCACCGCCCCTAGCCAAGGAAGAGACACCTGTTGCTCCTGCTGTTCCTGCCGCACCGAAGGTGGAAGCCGCTGCGCCTGCCCCTGCGCCAACGGCAGAGACGGTTGTTCCCGCGGCCGCACCAAAGGCTGAAGCTGTTAAATCCCCAGCTGCCGCGCCGGTAAAGGCGGCGGAGCCCGAATCCGCCCCCGCGATTGCGCCTCAAGCAGCCGTTAGCAAGAGCGAACCCGTCTCGGCCTCAATCCGTATCGATACCGCTAAGCTCGACCAGCTTATGGACATGGTCGGCGAGATGGTGATCGCACAGTCGATCTTGAGCCACAATCCGATGGTCGCCAGCAATCGCGATGCTCGGCTCATAGGCGACCTGGCGCAACTGGCCCGCATTACAGGTGAGGTCCAGCGGCGCGCCATGAACATCCGCATGATGCCCATCGGCCCACTCTTCCAGAAGAATGCCAAGCTGGTTCGTGATCTCTCGCGCCGGCACGGCAAGCAGGTGGAATTGCTGCTCGCTGGTGAAGGCACAGAACTCGACAAGACGATCGCGGAAGAGCTCTCTGATCCATTGCTGCACATGATCCGGAATGCACTCGATCATGGTATCGAGACACCGCAGGAACGCACGGCAGCCGGCAAGAATCCGACCGCGACACTGCGTCTTTCCGCGGAACACGAGTCCGGTAGGATCGTCGTCTCCATCTCCGATGACGGGCGCGGGCTCAATCCGGACAAGATCTTCCGCAAGGCTCTGGAACGTGGCCTGGTCACCGAAGATACGCAACTGACGGAAACTGAGATCTTCCAGCTCATCTTCGCGCCCGGATTCTCGACAGCGGAAAAGATTACGGATATCTCGGGCCGTGGCGTTGGCATGGATGTCGTCCGCAAACATGTAGAGAATCTGCGCGGCCATATCCAGATTGAGTCTGAGCTTGGTAAGGGCACGACCTTCTACATCCATCTTCCGCTCACGCTGGCTATCATCGAAGGCCTTGTGATCGTAGTCGGGGACCACCGCTACATCATTCCGGTCTTCTCGGTTCGCGAGATGCTGCGCCCGACACAGGAGATGCTGGTCCGGGTACAAGGTACGGAAGAGATGATCCTGATGCGCGGCAATCTCTACCCGCTCGTCAGGCTGCACCGCCGCTTCGGCATCAAGCCTCGTTCTGAAGATATCTGCCAGGGCCTGGTTGTCGTGTGCGAGGGCGCGGGACGTCAGTTCTGTCTCCATGTGGACGATCTGCTCGGACGTCAGGAGATTGTGATCAAGAGTCTGGGCGAGACCTTCAGCGATAGCACCGGCCTGACTGGATGCGCGATCCTGGGCGATGGCCGCATCGGCCTGATCCTTGATGTTGTCCAGATCTTCAAAATGCCGAACGAACCCGGTGAGGAGGCAGCATGAGCACAGTCACCACCATCAGCAACCTGACGCTTTCACAGAAGGACTTCAATCGCTTCAGGAAACTTGCCTACGACTATTGTGGTTTGGCAATTGAAGAGGGCAAGGAAGGTCTGGTTGCCTCTCGCCTGACCAAGATCATGCGCTCGCTGAACATCGGCTCTTTTTCCGAGTACTACGAGTACGTGATCAACGATAAGTCGTCCGACGCTCTGGTGACGATGATCGACCACCTGACGACGAATTACACCAACTTCTTCCGCGAGCCGAAGCACTTTGAGTTTCTTTCCGGCACCATCTTTCCGGCGCTTGCTAACCGCAGCGAGTACACGATCTGGAGTGCAGCCTGCGCCACCGGAGAGGAGCCATATTCGCTCGCCTTTGCGGCTCGTGAGCACTATGCCAATTCCGGGCCTACCGTAAAGCTCCTGGCCACGGACATCTCAACCAAGGTGCTGGCGCGCGCGCAGGATGGGACCTACAACGAGAAGTGCTTCCAACAGGTTCCGATGGAGATTCTGCGCAAGTACTTGCAGCGCGGCGTAGGGCCGGCTGCCGGAAACTATCGCGTCAAGCAGTTCATTCGCGAAGCAATCTCGTTCCGCCGGCTGAACCTTATCAGGCAGTTTGAGTCGTTTGTCGAGAGCTATCCTCTGATCCTCTGCCGGAATGCCATGATCTACTTCGACATTCCGACACAACAGGAGCTGGTCAATCGTTTCTATGACCATCTGGAACCTGGTGGATACTTCTTCGTCGGACATGCCGAAAGTCTGAACAACCTGAAACACAGATTCGAATACGTACAGCCTGCTGTCTACAAGAAGCCGGGCGCTTTGAGATCACGGTAGGTCACCGATGAAGACAACCTCTCCGATTCGCGTCCTCATCGTGGACGATTCCGCAACGGTGCGTAAGATTCTTTCTGACGCCTTGCGCAATGCCCCTGGGATTGAAGTAGTAGGCACAGCTCCAGACCCGTATGTTGCCCGCGAGAAGATCCTCGCATTGAACCCCGACGTTCTGACGCTCGACATCGAAATGCCGAGAATGGACGGCCTCACCTTCCTGAAGAAGCTGATGGATTACAAGCCTATGCCTGTAATCATGATCAGCTCGCTGGGGCAGGCCTCCGCCGCGGCAACCATGGAAGCCTTCCGCCTGGGAGCCGTCGAAGTCCTTGCGAAGCCGAATGGCCCCTACTCCGTCGGCGACCTTGCGAACTCACTTGCAGATAAGATTCGCGCCTGCGCGCAGGCGAATCCGCGTGCATTCAAACCGTCGCCCGCAGTGGTGGCAGAAGTATCGGCACCGGCAACACCAGTAGCCGCGCAACCGATGGCGCCGTCGATCTCGCCAGTGGCCGCTCCAATGTCTCCGACCGGAGCCCTTCCTGGCTTTGCTTCGCGTCGAATCATCGCTATCGGATCCTCGACAGGAGGTCCCCAAACGGTTGCGAAGATCGTGAGCCAGTTCCCCGCGGACATGCCGCCGGTCCTGATCACACAGCATATGCCGGCAGGCTTCACACAACATTTTGCAGACCGGCTCAATAAATCCTGCGCAATGGAAGTCAGAGAGGCAAAGGATGGAGACGATGTCCATCCGGGGCTGATCC
>NZ_JBFRCY010000434.1:0-3971 GCF_052113305.1 Terriglobus sp. YAF25 | reverse complement strand
GTGCAGGCGCGTGAGCAGGCGTTCCATATCCGCGCGGCCGCGCACGGTATCGCGGTCCATGCGGCCGATGCGCGCGTTGGGAAAGATCTCGGCCAGCCGCTCTTCGCCCTGCTGTGAGCCCGCGCCGAGGTAGTACAGGTGTTCTGACTGGCAGTGCGGGCAGTGTTGCGGTACGGTGCGACGGAAGCCGCAGTAGTGGCATTCCAGACGCTGCCCGGCACGCGCGTGATTGTCCATCTCATCGGCGCGGCCATGCTTGTGATAGGTCATGGCGATGGCGCAGTTCTGGCACTCGATCTTTTCACCGCAGGAGCGGCACATCACCACGAAGCTGTAGCCGCGTCGGTTGAGAAGAATGATGGCCTGCTCGCCGCGGTCGAGTGCGGCACGGGTTTCTTCAATCAGCGTGCGCGAGAAGATCTGGTCTGCGCCGGTTTGCTGGAACTCGGCGCGCATGTCTATGAGTTCAACCTCGGGCAGCGGACGGTTGGAGACGCGGTCTGGCATCTCGACGCGCGCATACTTGCCCCGCTGCCCGTTGTGCCAGCTCTCAAGGGAGGGCGTGGCGGAGCCCAGGGCGATGGCAGCGCCGTTCAGGCGAGCACGAACGATGGCCGTGTCGCGCGCGTGGTAACGAGGCGTCTCCTCCTGCTTGTAGCTGCCGTCATGCTCCTCGTCCACAAGGATGAGCCCGAGGTTCGATGCCGGCGCGAAGATGGCTGACCGCGTACCGACGACGATAGGCGCTTCGCCGCGGCGAATGCGATGCCACTGCTCGGCGCGCTCATCGGGGGAGAGCTGCGAGTGCAGCAGGGCCACCTGCGATCCAAAGGCCGCGTAGAGCTGCGCGGCCATGGCGGGCGTGAGGCCGATCTCCGGAACGAGAAGGATGGCGGCTTTGCCCCGGTCAAGCGCGGCCTGCATGGCGGCGAAGTAGACGGCGGTCTTACCGCTGCCGGTCACGCCGTAGAGCAGGATGGGCTGGAACTGTTCTGCAGGCGCGTCCAGTGCCGCGATGATGGCGTCGGCGGCGGCCTGCTGTTGCGAGTTCAGCGTGTGTTCGTGGGCATGTTTCTTGCCGGGTGCGTGGACTGCGCCGAGATGGAAGTTCTCGGGGACCTCTTCGATGGTCACCAGGCCTCGCCGGACCAGTGTGACGAGCGTTGTCTGCGGCACCGGAAGCCCGCGCAGGTCGGCGAGCTTCATCCGACCATTGACGGCGGCGAGCTCCGAGAGCAGGCGCATCTGGTTGGCGTTGAGCTTGGGAAGCCGGGCGTCAGGGACAAGGACGGCAACGCGCTCCATGCGGCGGGCGTCGCGCTGTTCGGCGACGGTCTCGCGTACGAGCCACTTCTTGCGCACCATGCCTTCCAGCAGCGCTTTGTTGGCTCCGGTGCTGGAGCGAATGCGGCCGGGGCGCAGAGCATCACCGGCTTCCAGCAGGTTCAGGACGGCGTACTCGCGGTTCTGGTCTTCAGGCGAGAGCTTGCTGCGGCGGGAAGAGCCGACTTCGGCTCCCTGGTAAAGAATGGCGCGTCCTGTCTCGCTGATGCGATAAGTGATGTCGCGGCGGACTTCCGCCATCAGGGGCAGCATGCCGCGCAGCACCTCGCCCAGCGGAGCGAGGTAGTAGCTGCTGATCCAGGCGGCCAGCTCCATCTGCTCAGGTGAGAGTACGGCTTCTGCATCCAGCACCTGCTGGATCGGTTTGGTCTCGACCTCTGGAGGCGGTGGCGTGTCATGGACTTTGACGACGATACCCATCAGCTTCTGCCCGGAGAAGGGAACCAGAACGCGGGCTCCGACAGCCGGAACGACGCCATTTACCGCGTAGGTAAAGGGGCGGTCCAGGGGGACGGGCAGAGCGATGTCGGCGAAGCGGGACACTGCTTCTAGGGTACGAGGATTGGGTGCGGATATGTGGTCTGGATTTGCCCTCAGCGGCTGAAGCCGCCGTCTGTGGAGCGTTTGTACGGGACGGCTGAAAGCCGTCCCCTTAAGCAAGACATTCGCACCGCAGGTGCGAACTAGTTGCGCGGTGCGCAACGGTTTTGCTTAAGGGCATGGCTTCAGCCATGCCGGAGTTGAGCTGCGAAGGAAGCGGCTTTAGCCGCTGAGGGCAATGTGTTGGAGAAGCGGATTTCTCCGCTACGCTACGAAATGACAAAACTAAAAAGCGGTTTTATCTAGCGGTCGCGGTCGACGACGTAGGCCGGCACCCACAACAGGGCGCGCTTGGCGTCAGTGTCGGGCAGGTCGGCGATGGAGAGCCGTGCCGCTTCGGCGTAGGCGCGGGCGGTGTCGTGCGCGTACTCGAGTGAGCCGTGCCGTCCGAGGATCTCCAGAATCTGCGAGTGCGTCACCCGCTGGAAGCTGCGGTCGGCCAATACGGTACGGATGGCCTCACGGTCGGCTCCGGTGCCACGCTCCAGGGCGTGGATCACGGCCAGGGTCGCTTTGCCTTCGCGAAGGTCGCTGGCGACAGGCTTGCCCAGGGTGGACTCGGTCGCGGTGAGGTCCAGCACGTCGTCGATGATCTGGAAGGCCAGGCCGAGATTGCGGCCGTATTCGCCGAGCTGGGCTTCAATGGCATCTGGAGCGCCGGCGACAGTCGCGCCAAGCTGCATGGAGACCTTGAAGAGGCAGGCGGTCTTGCGGAAGATCAGGTCGAAGTACTCTTCCTCGTTGATCAGGTGGCCGAGCTTCTGCATCTGTAGCAGCTCGCCTTCGACCATCTGCTGGGTCAGTGAGATCAGCAGGTCGAGGATGTGGAAGTTCTGCTCCTGCAGCGCCGCGTTGAAGGCCTGCATATAGAGCCAGTCGCCGGCCAGGACACATTTGGAGTTGCCCCAGGTGGTGTTGGAGCTGGGACGGCCGCGGCGGGTGTCCGCCTCGTCGATGATGTCGTCGTGTACCAGGGTGGCGGTGTGCAGCATCTCGACCACTGATCCCAGCCGGATACGCGATTCGCCCTCGAAACCGAGCGCCTTGGCGCTGAGCAGCAGCAGCAGGGGGCGGATGCGCTTGCCGCCGCCGGCGATGAGATAGCGGCCGATCTCGGTGATGACTTCCACCTGGGACTGCGACTGTGAGACGAACTCCCGCTCAATGGCGGCAAGATCGTCACGCAGCAGGTCGAAGACCTCTTTCGCCGTCGCTATCTGCAAATCACTCACTCTTTTGAATGTACCAGTTACTTGGACGAAGGTGATGCCGTAAGAGCGCGGCGTTGCCGGTGCCGGACGATTACCGCGCTGAGACCGAGCAGCAGCAGCAGGTCCAGCGTAAGCCCGGTCCAGATCCAGCCTCCCCGCCCGACGGAGCCGGGATCGAAGTAATAGTGAAACGGCCAGCCGTGAGGGGTAAGGCAGCTCGGACAGGGTGGGCGAAGGTGCCGCGTAGCTCCGTCAATGAACTCGGCGAGAACGCCAAGAACCACGGCAGTCTGAATGTATTGGACGACTACCGCGGTTCTGGTCATGGCTTGGAGCTTTTCCCTGTGGGTGTAGTGTAGGGCTTCCGCATCTATGGGCGCTTTCCGTAATGAAAGCGCCGCTGTACGACGCTTCCGGGATACCCAGCAACAGGGAAAACGCTCTAGTTCGAACGGTAGTTGGTGAACTGCAGATCGATGCCGAGGTCTTTCCCGCGCAGCAGAGCCATAACCTCCTGCAGCACGTCGCGGTCCTTGGAGGCGATACGGACGGTATCGCCCTGAATCGAGGCCTGAGCCTTCTTCTTGGAGTCCTTGACCAGGGCAACGATCTGCTTGGCCTTCTCGGAGGGGATGCCCTGTTGCAGTTTGATCTTCTGGCGGGCAGATCCGTGCGAGCCCTGCTCAATCTTTTCGAAGTCCAGGTTCTTGAGCGAGATGCCGCGCTTGACCAGCTTCTGCTGCAGAATCTCGCTGACCGCCTTCAGCTTGTACTCGTCTGTGGCGGCGGTCTGGATCACGTCCTGACCTTCGAGGG
>NZ_JBFRCY010000433.1:0-4705 GCF_052113305.1 Terriglobus sp. YAF25 | reverse complement strand
GGCTCATACATGGTGCTTAGAGAACTTCGGGCAGTGGTAACTATCATTTTCGGAGGTTATGGGATGAACGCTAGGATAAGTATGTTTGGACGTATAAGTCTTGTCAGGCTGAGCTTCTTTGCGTGTGTATGCTTCCTGATATTTCTGAGCCGAGGCGCAGGCGCGCAAGTGGACCAAGGTTCGATCACCGGCATCGTCTCGGATCCATCCGGCGCTGTTATCCCTAATGCACACGTTATCCTTCGGAATATTGATATTGGCTTAACTCTGGAAACTGTAGCGAGTACCAGTGGGCAGTACACTTTTTCACCAGTCAGGATCGGCCACTATTCCATTACGGCCTCATCACAAGGATTTTCGTCAACAACACAGGAAAACCTGCAGGTGAATGTGCAAGAGCGCCTGCAGGTTAACATTCAGCTACAACTTGGCTCTGCTACAGAAACTGTCACCGTCACTGGAATTCCACCGCAGCTACAGACGACGGAGGCATCGGTCGGTCAGGTTATTAATAGTGCGACACTGAACAATCTGCCATTGAATGGCCGCAATTTCACGTTCCTGGCTCAGCTGTCCGCCGGAGTTAACACGCCGCAKGCTGATACGCGTGGCAATGCGGCATCGGGTGCGTTTTCTGCAAACGGCTTGCGCCCGGCGCAGAACAACTACCTGCTCGACGGCATCGATAACAACTCAAATGCGGTTGATTTTCTGAACGGCACCAGCTGACTGGTTTGAGAATTACAACCGTGTTCAGAAGGGAAAGCTGCGCTGGAACCAGTTTGGAGCTTCTATTGGCGGCCCTGTAATCAAGAACAAGCTGTTCTATTTCGGCGATTATCAGGGATTCCGTCGTGTCCAAGGCACGGTGTTGCCTGGTACAGTGCCAACACTCACTGAGCGTAACAGCAATTTCACAGATCTTTCCGATCTCATTACTGGTCAAAATGGCACACCCCATACTGATGCGCTTGGTCGATCTATTCCTTTTGGAACGGTTCTCGATCCAGCGACGACACGAGCGGTCACTGCGGGGGCCGTGGACCCAGTGTCCGGTATTAGGGCTACACAGACTGGCTTTGCACGCGATCCATTTGGTACGTGTGGACCAGGAACAACGAGTTTTACGGTTAGCGGCTGCAACTTGAATCACTTGCCCGCAAATCGTATTGATTCCAATGCGGTAAAAATTCTGCAACTGTACCCCGCGCCGACAACCAGCTCGTTTACTACGAATTTCACAACAAGCCCCAAGCTGTATGAGCACAGCAACGCCTTTGATGTGCGCGGTGACTACGCTATGAGCGACAAGAATCAGATGTTCGTGCGCTTCAGCTACCTGGATGACCCGCAGTTCCTCCCTGCAATCTTCGGCGGTATTGCTGATGGCGGAAGCTTCGCGCAAGGCCTTCAGAATGCAAAATCCAATCAGTCCGTCGCGGCCTGGACTCATGTGTTTTCTCCAAGCACCGTCAATGTAGGCCGGGTCGGTTTCAACCATCTGCATACGACGCGTTATGGTCCACAAGGAAATAACATGGGAATCCCAGCGCAATACGGATTCCAGGGAATTCCCCAGGTAGCCCTGAACGGTGGTTTGCCCCAGATGGTGATCAGCGGTTTACAGAATCTGGGCAGCAACAACTATCTACCGTCGGACGAGGTCAGCCAGACCCTTCAGTTGACGGATGATTTCACGAAGATTCATGGGGCGCATAGCCTGAAGGCAGGCGTTGAGTTCCAGAAGATTCACTTCAATACCTTGCAACCTCCATTTCCGCGTGGTGAATTTGATTTCAATGGGAATTATGCAGGTGTTCCAGGACAGGCCGGAGATCAAACCGGCCGTGCGCAGATGCTGCTGACCCCGATTGCAACCACTGTTCCAAATGGCATTAGTTATGTTGGTGGTGCGAATCAGGTTCTAGCGACCAATATCAGCAAGACCTACGACCTCAGGCATTATCTTGCGGTCTACTTTCAGGATGACTGGAAGGTCAATTCTCAATTGACGTTGAATCTTGGCCTGCGCTGGGATTATTTCAGCCCAATCTCTGAGGCGAACGGTGCTCAGGCGAACTTCATCCAGAATGGGCCACCGTTTAACGCTCCGACATTTCTGATACCGGCTAGCGGAAAGGCCAACCGAGCGCTCTCTACAACCTTCCAGGCTCTGCTTCAGCAAGACGGCATTGCGCTTCAAGTGACGGACAAATACGGGCAAGGTCTATTACAGACTCAGAAGAGCAACATCGCTCCACGGTTTGGATTTGCCTATCAGGCATCGCCGAAGTTTGTAGTTCGTGGTGGGGCGGGCTTGTTCTTCAATTCTTTTGAGAATCAGGGCTATGGTCCTAACATTGGATTGAACTACCCCTTCATCTACAGCTTTACATTCACCGGCACAACCGATTCAGCTGCATTCAGCTCTGGGTCGAATCCTTACGGCACATGTGCGACCGCCGGGCCGGGAGGAAGTGCGACGATTGGATCGGGTCTCACCTGTGCTCAGTTCACTCCTCTGGCGGTGAACGGAAAGGGGCTTGGTCTGCAGGGCCTACAGTTCAACTACAAGACGCCCCGCACGTTGAGCGCAAACCTCACCCTGCAGTACGCCATTACGCATAACATATCGGCACAAGCTGCTTATGTCCTCACGGACGGAAGCTCACTGCAAGCTGGTATTGGTAACAACAGAGTCTCCCAGATATTGCCTGCAAACATCAGCACAACGCCCTATCGGCCATTCCCAGACTTCGCCGAAGGTGGAAGTTATCAACGTAC
This sequence comes from Terriglobus sp. YAF25, assembly GCF_052113305.1. Taxonomy (NCBI): domain Bacteria; kingdom Pseudomonadati; phylum Acidobacteriota; class Terriglobia; order Terriglobales; family Acidobacteriaceae; genus Terriglobus; species Terriglobus sp. YAF25. Next base: position 1,921 of record NZ_JBFRCY010000433.1, on the reverse strand, counting down.
GATCGGCCGGAGTGTTTATAACGGCCTTCAGACAAAGTTGGAGAGGCAATCCGCAAATGGTGTGGGCTTCCTGGTTACATATACCTTTGCAAAGACTCTTTCCGACGCCGGTGACTTGTTGAATGGTGGTAGTGTCAGCGGATACCGTGCACCCTGGGTTCCGGGGTTCGGACCGCACTTCGACTGGGGACAGGCAGCATTTGATATACGACAGGTCGTCCACCTGAGTGGCAGCTATGAGTTGCCATTTGGTAAGGGAAAAATGCTCCTTACTAATTCTGGAAAAATGACAAACGCTGTGCTTGGCGGTTGGGCGGTCAACGGCATAGCTACGCTTCAAGGCGGACAACCTATCACGTTGACGTGCCCGTCCGCGACAACCTCCGGCACAAGCTGCAGAGTGCTGCAGGTTGCCGGACAGGACCAGAAGCTTGGACTGCATCGGGATTCGAAAGGCGCGCTCGCCTGGTTTGGTAACCCTGCGGCGTTCAATCAGCCTTGTGTATTAGGATCGAATCCACCTGCCCCTTCTGGCTGTGTGCAGCTTCCAGCGAACAGTAACCTCATTCTTGGCGGCCCGGGCTCGACGAGCACACATGGACCCGGCTTCCATCGGTTCGATTTTTCCGCCTTCAAGAACTTCCCGATCCGTGAGGCCATTTCACTTCAGTTCCGGGCAGAGTTCTTCAATATCCTCAACCACCCGAACTTCAATTCTCCGAACTTCGGAGGCAACGGCGTCGTTGCGATTGGAAACTCGGGCAACTTCTTAAGCTCTACATTTGGAGAGATCGGATCGACGCGCGATGCTCCATTTGATCCGAGGCAGATCCAGTTCGCTTTGAAGCTTTACTACTAAGCTGATGAAGGCACCGTGTAGATTACACGGTGCCTTCGCTAGCTGCCGCTTGAGAGTCAGGAGGCAGTCTGGATCGCAGGTTCGTGACGATGCGAAGTTCTGTCATGAAATAGGGAGCGAACTCGCGTTGACTCCTAACTTGCCTGATGCGTATTTTTGTTCGGCTGGACTATATTCATATCGAACAGAGGATTGCACTCTGGCAGGGCATCTACCGGAGGCGGCGGGCCCATCTGGCTCACATGCGTAAGGAATGCAGTGGTGTCCTCGACGACCGCTTCTGCGGAGTAGTAAGGGATGATCGTGAAAGAACCATCCATTGGCGACGCATCCTCGAATTGTCTGCGTGAGGCGACGTACGGTCTCAGTTGCAGCCGTCGTGACTTTCTTCGCTCTGCCGCGGGTATGGTTCTTGGTGGAGCTAGTCCATTTCTCTATGCAGGACCCGCGAGGACGAGAAAGGTGATTGTTGTCACCTTTGGCGGTGGAGCCCGCGATCAGGAGACGTTTGCGCCTGCGGGGCAGGAGAACATTCCTTATATGCTTAAGGAACTGATTCCCCAAGCCAGTTTCTTTACCCAAGTGGTGAACCGCGGAATTCTTGGGCACTACGTTGCGACCGCAAGCCTTGCTACAGGTGTCTATGAGACGTTAAATAACTTCTCGTCCTTGCCGCCACAGCATCCAACGGTTTTTGAGTATTTTCGAAAAGACCTCAAGCGTCCACCGACGGATGCATGGGTTGTTGCGCCCAGCAATGGGTTTAGCCGTATCGGTGAAAGCGAGTCCCGGCGATACGGACCTGGCTGGGGCGCACAGGTGATCCTCCCGAAACATCTGCTGTTAGCAGCAATGTCAGGAGGAACAATCGATTACGAACATCTGCTTCGAGATAACTATGAAACTCCACTGTTTGCGCCACAACTCGAAGGTGGTGAATTTGAGTTCCATCAGATGGAGACCATATTGAAGCTATCGGTCGGCGACTTCAGATCCCATGCGAAGACTTTATCGAGCCCCGACGAGCTTTCAGTCTATGTTGTGCAACAGCTGATGCAACAG
>NZ_JBFRCY010000432.1:0-3983 GCF_052113305.1 Terriglobus sp. YAF25 | reverse complement strand
CCTTCGTGATGAGCGACGTGCTCTACACCATGCCTGTGGATGAAAACGGTGTCCCGGCAGGCAAGGCTGAGCCGCTGAACAATGAGGTGACCGATGCGCCCACCTATAACGGCGACGGATCGAAGCTCCTCTATCTGAACAATGGCAAGCTGAAGCTGATCGACCGCAAGACCAAAGCCATTACGCCGGTGACGGTAAGCCTGAAGTACACACCGGAACAGCCCGCGGGCTCGACCGTGATTCATGCGGGCAAGTTCTGGAAGGGCAGTGGACCCGATGTCCAGACGGACGTGGATGTTGTGGTGACCGGCAACCGTGTGATCTCTGTTACACCGCATGGGGCAACGCCTGTGCCTGCGGGCGCGAAGGTGATCGAGGCTACGAATTCGACGGTGCTACCGGGCCTGTGGGAGAACCACTCGCACCCAAACTCTGACAATTCCATCTACTACGGTGACCGCATGGGCCGCCTGTGGATGGCCTACGGCATCACCACGCTGCGCGACATGGCGGATAACGCCTATCGCGCTGTCGAGGAGAAAGAAGCCTTCGTCTCCGGCGCTGCCGTCGGTCCGCGTCTCTTCGCCACCGGCGAGGCTGTTGATGGCGAACGCGTCTACTACCCGATGATGATCGCCACCACCAGCGAGGCCCAGTTGCAGCGCGAGTTTCAGCGTCTGCATGCCTTGGACTTCGACTTCCTCAAGCTCTATGTGCGCCTGCCCTATAGCTGGATGAAGAAGGGCGATGAGTTCGCGCATAACGTCATGGGTGTGCAGACGGCGTCGCACTATCTGCTGCCTGCGGTGGCTATCGGCAATGACGGTATGAGCCACGTCTCGGCAACGGCCCGTACAGGATGGGCGTACTCCCGTTCTCTGACGGGCTTCAGCTATTCGGATGTGCAGCAGCTCGAGGCCGAGTCCGGCATGTGGACGATCTCCACGCTGCTCAACCAGAGCATCATCGGCAACTGGCCGGCGATGGCAGATGACAGCCGTTACAACATCGCTCCACCGTGGGAGAAGAACCGCCTGGTCAACGGGCGCAACGCCGCGGTGAAGAATCCTTCGACAGCCAGCGAAGACCGCGTCATGCGCGAGGAATCCACGGTAAAGGGCGTGCTCGATCGCAAAGGTCTGTACATCGGTGGAACCGACTCACCGTTGGACCTGCCTTCCACCTCATTGCATCTGAACCTGCGCAGCCAGGTGAAGTATGGGTTGCAACCCTGGCAGGCACTGGAGACGGTGACCAGCATCGCGGCGAAGGCCGCATTGCTGGACAAGGACCTGGGCACGCTGGAGAAGGGCAAGCTCGCCGACCTCATCATCGTCGATGGCGACCCACTGACGAACATCAGCGACGTCACCAATGTGCAATGCGTTATGACCAACGGGCATCTGCGGTCAGTGGCGGAGATTGCAGCTCCGTTCGAGAAGCTGACCACGGGAGCGAATATGTGCCCAGCAAAATAGTTGCTGGTTGCTAGTTCCTGGATGCTAGTTGGAAAGGCCGGCGGTTCTCGCCGGCCTTTCCTTCTGTTTGAGTGCCACAAATCCGGGCACCCCATCCATCGCATCGCGATGGGTGGGAGATTCGCGGTACGCGCGAACCGCTTTACTTTCACCGCCATCCAATCCTCGCAACCACACCTTTACCCCTCGTCTTTCCCCATCCAACCCGCCCTACACCCTCAGTCAAGCTAGTTGTGCTTCAATCAACATAGGGAGCATACCGTGTCAGAACGTCCAGATTTCGATCCATCTACACTCGTTATTCACTCCAATCGCTCCTACGAGATGCAGTCCAACTCCATTCTTTTTCCCATTCACCAGACGGCGACCTATATCCATGAGAGTGTCGGCGTTACCAAGGGATACGGCTACTCGCGTGGCGCCAACCCCACGGTGAATGCGTTGGAGCAGGCCATTGCCGCGATTGAGAACACGGCCACTGCACTCTGTTTCCGGTCTGGTATGTCAGCCATCCACACGCTGTGTATGGCAATCCTCAAGGCGGGCGATCACGTCATTCTCTCGGATGTGATCTACGGCGGCACCATGCGCCTGTTCCACCAGGTGCTGGGCAACTTTGGTATCGAGTACAGCTACGTCGATACCTCCAGCGCTGCTCCGGTAGAAGCCGCCATCAAGCCGAACACACGGCTGGTCTTCCTGGAGTCCCCGGCGAACCCCACGCTGAAGATCTCCGATATCCGCGGTGTCTCCGCGGTCGCGCATAAGCACGAGAACATCCTCGTTGCTGTGGACAATACCTTCCTCACGCCGCTGTTGCAGGACTGCCTCACGCTGGGTGCGGATGTCTCCATGCTCTCGACGACGAAGTATATCGACGGCCACAACGCTACCATCGGCGGATCGCTAGCTACCAACGATGAAAAGCTGGTAGAGCGACTGCGTCTGGTACGCAAGACCATCGGTTCGATCCAGACGCCCTTCGATTCGTGGCTGGCGTTGCAGGGCATCAAGACGCTGCCCGCTCGTCTGAACGTGCACTGCAACCACGCAAAGCAAATTGCTGCGTGGCTCGAAGCGCATCCGCGTGTGGCGAAGGTGAACTATCCGGGCCTCGACTCCTTCCCGCAGAAGGCGTTGGCTGCGTCGCAGCAGAGCGATTTCGGCGGCATGTTGAGCTTTGAGCTCGACGCCAGCACGGAAGATTCGCTGCGTTTCATGAACGCCCTCAAGCTCTGCACCTGCGCCGAGAGCCTCGGTTCGGTGGAGACGCTGGCGACCAATCCGGCTACGGCATCGCACTGCGACCTCACGCGTGAAGCACGCGAGGCGCTGGGAATCTCCGATCGCCTGATCCGTCTCTCGGTCGGTCTTGAAGCTCCGAAGGATCTTATTGCTGACTTCGAGCAGGCCTTCGCCGCGGTCTTCGGGAGCAAGGCGTGAAGTTCGGGACGCGGCTGGTTCAGTTTGATGCCGCTCCCGGCGACCCACTACGCCCTTCGGCGACACCGATCTACCAGACGGCCACCTTTGCGCAGGAGGAAGCGGACGCCTTCGGGAAGTTCGATTACTCGCGCTCCGGCAATCCCACCCGCAAGGTGCTGGAAGACCAGATGGCGGCGCTCGAGCAGGGAACGCGCGGTTTCGCCTTCGCCAGCGGCATGGCTGCGATCGCCACGGTCACGCATCTCCTTTCCGCCGGCGATGAGATCGTCGCCGACTACGATCTCTACGGCGGAGCATCCCGTCTCTTCGGCAAGGTGATTGGCCGCGCCGGCTTGAGCGTGAAGTTTGTCGATGCGCAGGATCTCGCCGCACTGGATCGGGCGATTACGCCGAAGACGAAGCTTGTCTATCTCGAGACGCCCACCAATCCGCTACTACGCATTCTGGACCTCGCCGCCATTGCTGAGGTGGCCCACCGCCACGGAGCCCCGGTTTGCGTTGACAGCTCGGTGATGTCGCCGTACCTGCAGAACCCGCTCACGCTGGGCGCCGATATTGTTCTGCATTCAGCCACGAAGTTCCTTTGCGGGCACTCGGATGTCACCGGGGGCGTCATCGTCGTGAAAGACGAGAAGCTCGCGCAGGAGATCTATTTCCTGCAGAACGCAGAGGGCACGGCTCTTGGACCGTTCGACTGCTACCTGGTGCTGCGGGGTCTTAAGACATTGAAGCTGCGGATCGACGCGCAGCAGGCGAATGCGCATAAGGTGGCGGAGTTTCTCGCGGCGCATCCGCGTGTGGCCGAGGTGAACTATCCGGGGCTGCCGTCGCATCCCGGCTACGAGCTGCAGCGGCGCCAGGCGAACGGTCCGGGCTCGTTGCTGACCTTCCGTGCCGGCTCGCGTGCCGCGGCAAAGCGCATCGCCGAGCAAACTGACCTGCTCAAGATCGCCGTGAGCTTTGGCTCGGTGAATTCGACCATCAGCATTCCGGCGGCGATGTCGCACGCCAGTGTTCCCGCCGAACACGACCGCTCGATTCCGGACGACCTGCTTCGCC
>NZ_JBFRCY010000431.1:0-6161 GCF_052113305.1 Terriglobus sp. YAF25 | reverse complement strand
GCAGAACACCTGCTGCCAGCGATGCCAGAACCGCACACAGAATCATGACTGATGTCACCACGACCACTCCCCGCTGAGCGCACATCGCGCTTTCAGCGTCTCTATTATTTCAACACATCGCCACAGTGCAAGCCTGACGTTGCACTTGCTGTTGATGCTTCAGATACGCAGTATTCCCAATCTGGGTTGCCTGACCTAGGGCGTGTCAGGCCGCCGGAGGATGTACTCTAGAGTTTTGCGGCCTGCCCGCGAATCGGCGCCTATGAGCATCACTCACATTACGGTCCGCGGTGCTCGTCAGCACAACCTGAAGAACATCTCTGTCTCCATTCCTCGCAACACCCTGACGGTCGTAACCGGGCTCTCGGGTTCGGGAAAGTCGTCTCTAGCGTTCGACACCATCTACGCTGAAGGCCAACGGCGTTACGTTGAGACTCTTTCGGCCTATGCCCGCCAGTTCCTCGACCAGATGGAGCGCCCGGACGTGGACGCCATCGAGGGGCTGTCCCCGGCTATCTCCATCGAGCAGAAGACCACTTCCCGCTCGCCCCGCTCCACCGTCGGCACCATCACCGAGATCTACGACTATCTGCGCCTGCTTTACGCCTCAGTCGGACAGCCCCACTGCCCGCAGTGCGGCCGCCCGATCAGCCGGCAGTCTGCCGACCAGATCGTCGAGCGCATCGTCGCTCTTTCGCCGGGAGAGCGCATCACCGTCTTTGCCCCCATCGTCCGCGGCCGCAAGGGCGAATTCCGCGAAGAATTGGAAGCCTTAGACCAGCAGGGCTTCCGCGCCCGCATCGACGGTGAAATCACTGAGATCACCGAGGGCATGCGCCTGGAGAAGCGCAAAAACCACACGGTAGAGGCCATCGTCGACCGCGTCATCCTGAAGCTCGGCCCCGACGGCAAACCCGACACCCGACGTCTGGAAGCCTCTGTCGCGAAAGCCCTGCAGATGGCTAACGGTCTTGTTTTGATCGGGATAGCAGGCATGAACGAGACGCTGTACTCCTCCTCTATGGCTTGCCCGGAGTGCGGCATCAACGTTCCGAAGCTCGAACCCCGCAGCTTCAGCTTCAACTCCACCTACGGCGCCTGCCCCGAATGCCATGGCCTGGGCTCGATCTACGATTTTGACCCGGCTAAGACCATCACTGACTGGTCTAAACCGCTTCTGGACGGCGCCATGGGGCCAGGATCGGCCTCGCAGTACCTGCTGAAGCTGATCAAGCTGGCTGCCGAAAAATACAAGATCGACCTGAAGAAGCCCTTCGAATCGTTGCCGGACGCCCATCAGAAGCTGCTTCTCTACGGCCCGCCGAAAGGCGAGACCAGCCGCACCGGCTTCCACGGCATCCTGGCCTACCTGCGCGATTCGCTCGAAGAAACCAAGTCTGAGGGCTATCGCGAGTACATGATGCAGTACATGTCGGCGAGCATGTRCCCCGTCTGCAAGGGTGCTCGTCTGCGGCCAGAGTCGCTGGCTGTGCGGGTTGATGGGCGATCCATCGCCGAGTTCACGTCACTCTCGCTCGACGGGGCGCTCGATACAGCGCGGAACTTCAACTTCACTGGCCGCGAACGCATCATCGCAGACCGTCTGCAGCGCGAGGTCATCGAGCGCCTGGAGTTCCTGAACGCGGTCGGCCTCAGCTATCTGTCGCTGGATCGCTCTGCAGCGACTCTCTCCGGCGGCGAGGGCCAGCGCATTCGTTTAGCGACCCAGATCGGCTCGCGCCTGCGCGGTGTGCTTTACGTACTGGACGAGCCSTCSATCGGSCTGCACCAGCGCGACAACCAGCGCCTGATCTCTGCACTTGAAAGCCTGCGGGATATCGGCAATACCGTCCTGGTCGTCGAGCATGACGAAGACACCATACGCAAGGCCGACTACGTCATCGACATCGGCCCCGGCGCCGGCAAGAACGGCGGACATCTCTTACTGCAGGGAACTCCGCAGCAGATGATGGAAGACCCGCATTCGCTGACCGGTCTGTATCTATCGAACCAGATCRCCATCTCCGCCCGCACGGAGCCACGCCCCCTGACCGGCAAGTGGGTCGCCGTGGAGGGCGCCCGGGGCCACAACCTGAAGGATGTCACCGTGAAGGTCCCGGTCGGCATCATGACGGTGGTGACCGGCGTCTCCGGCTCGGGCAAATCGACCCTGATCAACGACACGCTTTACCGCGCCCTGGCGCAGAAGCTCTACGGCAGCCGCGAAGAGCCCGAGCCATACAAGTCGATCAAGGGTTTCGACGAGTTCGATAAGGTCATCCAGATCGACCAATCCCCTATCGGACGATCTCCCCGGTCCAATCCGGCGACGTACACAGGTGTCTTTACCGCCATCCGCGACCTCTTCGCTATGTTGCCGGAGTCGCGCGAGCGCGGCTACAAGCCCGGCCGGTTCAGCTTCAACGTGCAGGGCGGCCGGTGCGAGGCGTGCCAGGGCGACGGGCAGCGGCGCATCGAGATGAATTTCCTGCCCGACGTCTATGTGCAGTGCGAGGTCTGCAACGGCCGCCGCTACAACCAGGAAACACTGGCGGTGAAGTTCAAGGGCTATTCCATCGCCTACATTCTCGAGCTGGCGATTGAAGACGCGCTGCCCATCCTGGAAGACATTCCCAACGTCAAAACCAAGCTGCAGACGCTGGTCGACGTTGGCCTTGGCTACATCCATCTGGGCCAGTCCGCAACGACGCTTTCGGGCGGCGAGGCACAGCGTATGAAGCTGGCCCGCGAACTGTCCAAACGGCAGACCGGACGTACGATGTATATGCTCGATGAGCCGACGACCGGCCTCCACTTCGACGATGTCCGCAAGCTGCTGGAGGTGCTGCACCGCCTCGCTGACCTTGGCAATACCGTCCTGATCATCGAGCACAACCTCGATGTCATCCGCAACGCCGACTGGATCATCGACATGGGACCCGAAGGCGGTACAGGCGGTGGCACCGTCGTGGCTGCCGGCACGCCATCTGAGGTCGCAAAGGTCAAAGGATCGCATACGGCCGGATTCCTGATGCGCTACTTCGCACCGGCTGCGAAACCCGGAAAGARGGCCAGGAAGTGAGCGAAATAGACAAGGACCGGGCGGAAGAGAACTTCCGGCGTCTGGAAGAAGCTCTGCAGGAGCGGCTTCCGGTGGTCCGCCAGCCACATCTTGGCTACGGCGTCGCCTTTGCTGCTTCTGCTTTCCTCTTACTGATAGTCGCAACTCTGGTCCTGTCAGCTGTCATTGGAAGCCACGACGGCAAGCTACAGAGGGATAGCTTCGAGAAAATCGCGAGTCTGCCTCGCATGTCCGTTTATGCCATGGGGATCGGCTATCTCGGCACCTTAGTCTGGAGCTTCTTTCTTTACCCTCACTTCTGGAAGCGGCCCTACTTCGATGTGCTGCAGTGGAACTTCGCGGCGGTACGCCGTTACTGGCCGCTCCTGCTCACGGGCGGAGTAGGCCTATCCATCGCAGCGGGAATTGCTGAGCGCTTCGTCTCTGTACCGGACACTGCGCCGATGAATGCCTTCTTCAAAGATCGCGCCGATCTATGGCTGATCACGATCTTCGGCTCCACTGTCGCACCGTTCTTTGAAGAGATGATGTTTCGAGGCTATTTCCTGCCTGGCGTAGCCATCGCTAACACGTCCCAGGTTCTACAATCTCCATTGAGATGAACGACCGCGAAGCCCTCCTGAACCTGATCGCCACCCTCTCCTTCCGCCTGGGCGATTTCACGCTCTCCTCCGGCGCCAAGTCGGATTACTACATCGACTGCCGCATTACTACGCTGCACGCCGAGGGCGGCCGTTTGACCGGCCTGGTGCTCTACGATCTGATCCGCCAACACTTCCCTCAGGCTGAAGCAGTAGGCGGCCTGACCATGGGTGCGGACCCGGTCGTCTCCAACACCGCCAGCGCCTCGGCCTGGTACGCCAAGGATCATCCGGACACACCGCTGCTCAACGGCTTCCTCGTCCGCAAGCAGCCCAAAGGACACGGTGCGGGACGCCAGGTTGAAGGCTTCCTCAAACCCGGAGCTAAGGTTGTCATCGTCGATGACGTCTGCACCACCGGCGGCAGCACCATCACGGCCATTGAAGCTGTAAAGGCAGCAGGCATGGACATCATCGGTATCCTCTGCCTCGTCGATCGCGAGCAGGGTGGCCGAGCCAATATCGAGGCTGCAGCGGCCGGAGCACCGTTTATCAGCGCCTTTACCGCGAACGATGTGAGGGCTGCGCATATCGCTCTCCCAAACCAAACTTAGCGACGAATTGGGTGCCCCATCCATCGCAACGCGATGGGTGGGACGTTCGGGCGAAGCGCGATGTTCTTCCCGAGAAGGTATCGATAGAGAAGCAGATTTCTCCGCTGCGCTACGAAATGACAAACAAACTTACAGTTCAAGTTGCACTCGAATGTCCTTCCCCACTACATCCGCCCGATTGATAAACTAATAGACGATGATTCCCACCCTCGAATGGACACCCGAAGGCGTCCGCTTTATCGATCAGACGAAGCTGCCGCTCGACGAAATTTACGTCACCGCGACCAGTTACCAGGACGTTGCCACCATCATCAGTGACATGATCGTGCGCGGCGCTCCTGCTATTGGTGTCTCCGCCGCCATGGGCATCGCGCTTGGTGTCGACCGCAGCTCCGCCACCACGCTCAGCCAGCTCAGCGCTGAAGTCGAAGAGATGAGCAAGGTGCTTGCGGCTACCCGTCCAACCGCGGTGAACCTCTTCTGGGCCATCGACCGCATGAACGAGAAGTACAGGGAACTCCTCGCGAAGCCGGGTGTCACCATTCCCGAGATCAAGGCCGCTCTTATCACTGAAGCTCAGGCCATGTATGACGCTGACATCGAAGCCTGCAAGCAGATGGGCGCCCACGGCGCGACCCTGCTTCCGCAGGAAGGCACCGTACTGACGCACTGCAACGCAGGCGCTCTGGCCACCTGCGGCTACGGCACTGCTCTGGGCGTCATTCGTGCCGCCGTGGAACGTGGCCACAAGATCGACGTCCTGGCCGATGAGACCCGCCCCTACCTCCAGGGCGCACGCCTCACCGCCTGGGAACTGATGCAGGACAACATCCCCACCACAGTCCTGTGCGACAACATGGCCGGCACCCTGATGCGTCAGGGCCGCATTCAGGCTGTGATCGTGGGCGCAGACCGTATCGCTGCCAATGGTGACGTCGCCAACAAAGTTGGTACCTACTCCGTCGCGGTTCTGGCCAAGGAACACGGTATCCCGTTCTACGTCGCCGCTCCCTGGTCGACCATCGATCTGGCAACAGAGCACGGCGATCAGATCCCGATTGAGCAGCGTTCCCCGGTCGAGGTCACGCATTCGAACGGCAAGCAGATGACCCCGCACGGCGTGGGCATCGAGAACCCCGCCTTCGATGTCACCCCCGCGAAGTATGTGACGGCGATCATAACCGAGCGCGGCGTCCTTCAGGCACCCTACGAGGTGTCGATGAAGGAGATGCTTGATGCGGAGTCTGCCGTACCGGCCGTTTAGCTATACCCAGGGCGACGCCACCCTGTTCGCCCTGTTTCAACCGCGCCTGAAATCCCTGCTGCGAGGCTCTCTGCTTTCAATGCTGAGCTTTGCGGCAGGGTTTCTTCTTTCCGGCTTTCCGAATAGCCATCCTTCGCCATGGATCGTCGTGCCATTGCTCACCGCATGCTGGGGCACATGCGAGACACTCCGCTGTATGAAGCGCCGCTGGGACTGGTATCACGGTGGCGTACTGCTGCTCGTCTACACCGATCTGATGGTGCTGATGATGTTGCTGCTCTTTCTTCTGTATCCCTATGCTCACTGGTTGACTCACGCAGCTTGGTAGCAGCAGGCACCAGCCTCGCAAGAGAAGTACCATAGAGAGATGGCAGTACCGGGCTTGCTCGACCTTCGTCAGAAGTCTCTGTTACGTGGGGGTCTACTGGTCTTTGGCTCGTTTGCCGTAGGCATTTGGCTTTCTGACTTTCCAAATAACCGGGCAACGTTGTGGCTCATCCTGCCGACGCTCCTCTCCTTCCTCGGAACCATCGAGTGCATTCGCTGTATGCGCCGCAAATGGTCCTGGTATCACGGGGGGGTACTTCTGTTGATATACGCCGATCTCATGGTTATGACCC
>NZ_JBFRCY010000430.1:0-3990 GCF_052113305.1 Terriglobus sp. YAF25 | reverse complement strand
GGATGACAGCGAAAAGCAGAGTTGACCTACCCAGGCAAATAAAACCGCGCCGCCAATTCCCTGAACGCGGCAACCTGCTCAAACCGCCACTCGGTCCCGTGTCCAAGCTCGCGGGCGAGTAGCTCTGCGACCTTCGGAGCTGACCGCAGCGCGGCCTTCGCATCCAGAAGCAGGGCACGCATCCGCCGAGAAAGAACGTCTTCGACGGTCCTGGCCATCTCTTCGCGAGCAGCATAGACGGCCTCTGCCTGGGTGAAGGGAAGAGCCTCATCCAGCTTTGCGCCTAAGGATGCATCCGTGGTGATAAGCGCTTCCACAGCGGCACGGTCAGTCCCATAACGCGAAAGCGAATCGTGGGAATCGCCTGCTTTCAAAGGAGCGCCACGCAAAGGAAGCTTTTCTGTCCTGCATGTCGCGGCAGGCAGCATCTCCTGTTTGATGGCATAGTCCACCAGATCCTGCGCCATGCGGCGATAGGTGGTCCACTTGCCGCCGGCGATGGTCAGCAGACCTGACGAGGAACGTTCAATGTGGTGCTCACGTGAAAGCTTTGCGGTCGATGCTCCCGGCCCGGTAATCAGCGGACGCAGGCCGGAGAAGACGGAGAGGATATCGGCACGCGTGATGGTGTGCTGCAGGTAAGGATTGATGTGGTGCAGGATGTAGTCGATCTCGTCATCTTGATGGCCGGGTTCGATCTCCGGTTTGGGAGCAGCGAGATCCGTGGTTCCGATCACGACCTTGCCCAGCCACGGAATGGCGAAGATGACACGGCCATCCTCCGTCTTCGGCACCATGATGGCGTAGTCGCGGCCGAGTACTGTCGGCGGCACGACAATGTGTGTGCCGCGCGAGACGTTCAGCAGCGAAGCGTCAGAGGGGTTGTCGAGATGACGCACCTCGTCAGTGAAGATACCGGTGGCGTTGACGACAACCCTGGCATTTACCCGGAAGGAGTTGCCAGTCTCCTCATCTCGCAGCGCTGCACCGGTGATCTTGCCCGAAGACTTTTCGAAGGAGATGCAGCGGACATAATTCAGTACCGTTGCGCCATGGTCGACAGCCGTGCGGGCCAGGGCCAGGCAGAAACGCGCGTCGTCGAACTGGCCGTCGTAGTAGACGATGGATCCCTTCAGGTTCTTCCGTGCAATATTGGGCAGCAGCGTCAAGGTTTTGTCGTGACCGAGAACCGAGGTCGGTCCCATGGTCGCCTTACCGCTGAGGACGTCGTAGAGTTTCAGTCCAACGCCGTAGAACGGCAGATCGAACCATCGATAGGCGGGTGTRACGAAGGGAAGAGGCTGCACCAGGTGCGGGGCATTGCGCAACATGGCTGCCCGTTCATGCAGGGCTTCATAGACCAGGGAGATCTGGCCTGAAGCCAGATAGCGAACGCCGCCATGCACAAGCTTGGTCGCCCGTGAGCTGGTTGCCTGCGCAAAGTCGCCGGCATCGACCAGCGCGGTGCGATAACCGCGGGTGACTGCATCGACGGCGATACCGAGGCCGGTTGCTCCGCCTCCCAGGATGAGTACATCAAACGTGTCGGACTGGAGTTGTTGCAGAGCCTGTATGCGTTGGTTCATGCCGGTAGAGAAGATGCTACGACATGAGAATGAAACAGAAAACCCACGCCTTTCCTCCGGCGTGGGTTTTCTTGTCTCTTAGAGCATTTTCCCTGTTGCTGGGAATCCCGGAAGAGCGTGCAGCGGCGTTTTCATTGCGGAAAACGCCCGTAGATGCAGAAGCCCTACTGAGCCGGCAAGCCCAGCGCGATCCAGCGTTTCAGGGCGTCCATGGACTGAGGACGTCCGAGAAAATCTTTGATCAGATCGTTAGCCGATTTATTTCCACCTGGCTCCAGGACCGTCTTGCGGTACTTCATCGCCGCAGGGCCGCCCAGCAGGTTCTTAGGATCGAAGGCCGAGAAGAGATCCACAGCGATCACCTTATCGAGCACATAGGTGTAGTAGTTCGACGAGTAGCCGGTCAGGTGCGTGAAGCTGGCATACATGTGGCTGTCATCGAGGAAGACATACGGCATGTGATCCACAAAGGTCTTCTTGTTGATGGCATCGAGATCGACCTGCTCGGGAGCACGGTCATGAACAGAGAGGGAGAGCTCGGAGTAGCGAAGCTGTCCCTGCACCCACGATCCGCGGGCAAAGCGCCCGGCGCGCACCATCTTATCGATGGTGGTCGAGGGAAGCACCTCGCCGGTCTTGTAGTGTCTSGCGAAGGACTGCAGGATCCCGGTGTCTTCGAAGAACTCCTCCAGCATCTGCGAGGGGGCCTCGACAAAGTCACGCTCGGTGCTGACGCCCGCCGTGCCGGCCCACTGACCGTGGCCGCCAAGCACCTCGTGCATCATGTGCCCAAACTCGTGRAAGAAGGTCACCACATCGGMGTACTGCAKCAGGCCGGGATCGCCATTCTCCGGTCCCGGAAAGTTGCACAGCAGGGCTGCTTCAGGAATCTGCGAACCGGAGCCCGGAATCACGCCGGACTCTGAGAACCACTTATCCTTGCCCTCACGCGGATGCATGTCCAAATAGATACGACCTGCCAGCTTGCCCTGGTCGTAGACGTCATACGCGGTGACGGTCGGGTTCCAGATCGGAGCCTTGCTAGGGCGGAACTCGATGTGGAAGAGTTTGCCCGCGGTAGCGAGCACGCCTTTCTCCACCTCCGGGTAGGGGAAGTAAGGACGTACCGACTGCGAGTCGAAGTCGTACCTCGCGCGTCGGTACTGCTCGCTCCAGTAGCTGGAGTCGCTGGCGGCGAGCGGTAAAGCAGAAGGTTCCTTCTCTTTGACGAAGGCCTCCAGCAGGGCAAACTCCTTGGCTGCCGCGGGGCGGGAGGCCTCATCGACCTCCTTGAGGAAAGAACGCAGCTTATCGGCTGAGCCGATCATCATGTCGGCGGTAGCGAGATCGGCCCAGGTCTTATAGCCGAGCGTGGTCGCCATCTCCTGCCGGGTCTTCATCAGATCGAGCAGGACGGCCTTGTTCCCAGGGAAGGCGCGGTTGTTGTACGCGAGATACATATCGCGCCGCAGGCGCGGGTTCTTCGCATAGGTGACGACCGGCAGCATGTCGGGCTGGTCAGTGGTGAGTGTGATGGTCCCGTCGGCAGCGGGCTTGTGCTTCTCGATGTAATCCGCGGGGAGTCCATCGAGATCGGCGGGATCCTTGACGACGACCTTGCGGACATCGTCCTGCACCGTGCGGGAGAAGTGGAGTGATTGCTCAGTGATCTGGTCTGAGAGCTTGCGGACTTTCTCGCGGGTGTCGGCATCCTTATCCACACCAGCCAGGCGGTATTCCAGCAGCGTACGGTCCAGGTAGTACCTGGTCGCTGCATCCGCCTTTGTCTTATCGACGGCTACCAGCGCGTGGTAGACATCCTGATTGAGCTGCAGGGCGGTGCCTTCGGCGGAGATGTTCTGCAATAGCGCCTGCGCCTTGTCGCGCACGTCTTTGTTGTCGTGCAGACCGAACATCAGGTAGTCCTGATTGCCGGCGATGTTCAGGTGGAACTGGGCGCGGTCGAAGGGCTTCAGCGTGTTCTCGATCGTACGGGTTCCTTTGACGGCGAGGATCTCCGCGACGGCCTTCTTCTCTTCGGCGATGTGATAGTTCACCCAGTTCTCGAGATCGGCAGGCGTGGTCATGCCGACCCAGGCGTGAAGGGGATCGGCGGGCGGCTTCGGTGCGGCCGTTTGGGCGATAGAAGGTACGGCAAGACTCATAAGCAGGGCAGTGCTCCGGATCAGGTTCACAAGGAATGTCCTCGTTCTTTCAGGGTGCCTATTCTCTCATGTACGCAGAGAGGGAGGATGTGGTTCCGGAGGCATGGAATCGTGTACCGTGGTACATTTGTACCATGAGTGATGAAGCCCGGCCGATCGAAGTTGAGCGTGTCCAGACAGGCGTCAGGATCGAAAAGAGACTGCTCAAGGTCCTCAAAGGACTGGCAGAACTTAAGGAC
>NZ_JBFRCY010000429.1:0-4001 GCF_052113305.1 Terriglobus sp. YAF25 | reverse complement strand
CGGAAGAGGAGTGCAGCGGCGTTTTCATTGCGGAAAACGCCCATAGATGCAGAAACCCCACACTACAYCTACAGGAAAAATGCTCGAGTTGCGGACGCAGCCCACCGTGCGGTTCGTAAGAACCATTGTGGACGGATACTCAAGAGCCGAACGACAGCATGCAGAGAAAGCTTCAACGATCCCGCAGCTCGAAACAGGCGAATCCGGCTCATCAGCCCTGGGCGTTTGGTACACGTATCTCCCGGAGTTTTTCAGAGAATTTTTTCTATTCCGGGACGAGATTGTGGTTAATGTATCCCGAAAAAGACGAATCCGCACCTGTTTTCTACTTCATCGTGGAAAGAATGCTCTTCGGCACTTTCGCCGCAACGTTGTACTTCGCATCCACCAGCTCCGTGATGTCGTACTTCAGCGTAGACGCAAACAGGATCGCTACCTCGCTGTCGTTCAGGCCGTACTGCTTCTTGATCCACGTAGCAAGCTGCGATGTAGCCACCTGGATCGATTCTGGAACAGATCCCGTCACGCCGAACGCAATCAGATAGTCCTTCGTCTCCGCACGCACCTGCCCGGTTGAGTCGCCTCTGATCACTTCCACTGAGAAGTCCACATCCATCGATGTCTCCAATGCACTCCCCGTCAGTTCTCCATCACCCATCGCGGCGTGGCCATCGCCCATACCCAGCAACGCGCCCGCATGAAAGACCGGGAGATAGACCGTCGTGCCCTCCACGTTGTCGTTGTAATCCAAATTGCCGCCGAACGGCCCCAGATCGCCGCCGCGGTACTGCTCGTCTCCCGGAGGAGCCACTGAGATGCAGCCAAGCATCGGCTTCAACGGCACACTGTAGTTCTTCATGTGCTCGGAAGGATGCGCCGGAACCGCGATTCCTTTCTCCGGCAACAACGTCCACTCTCCGCTGAAATCAGCATCATACTTCGCGCCCACCAGATAGGCCGCCGTCACCGCATGCGCGTTGATCCTGGTTCCCTGGCGTGCTGTCGCACGATTGGTGCGCACCTTCAGCAGATGCAGCGCCAGCGTATCGCCGGGCAAAGCACCCTCTACATAAAAGGGACCGATGTTCGAGTCGCCACCGCGATGACGAATACCCTTCGCATCCACACCACCGGCATCCGCGGTCCACGTGTGGACGACATCGCCCACAAAGATATGCAGCGCCGGCGTCACCGATGCCGAGTAGGTCGCATACAGTTCCTTCGGTTCGAATTTGATCGAGCGCGGTGTCGCAGGCGGTGTCGCCGCGCGGTCCATCGTCCAGCTCACCGTGGCCTCGGCTGCTCCTCTGCCGCCACCACCTCCACCAAAGCCGCCACCGGCGCCGAAGCGATTCCGCATCGCCATGGTTCCGCTACCTGCAAAGCTCGCTCCAGTCAGGGTCGCGCTCAGCTTGCCTGCGGGCTTGCCGTCTTCGTCCGTCAACGACAACTCAAGCTTGTCACCGGCCAGCGTTCCCTCCACCTTCGACGTGCCCCAGCTTCCGATCACCTTGTCTCCCTGCACCTGCAGCGAGACATGCGCATACTGCGGCTCACCCGGCGTCGCCACCTTTGCAACCCACTCGCCGGAAACATCCGCGGCCAGGGCCAGACGCGCGCACATCATGACACCGGCTACAGCTGCAATCCTCATCCACTGCTTCACCATCACGAACTCCTCTTTCCTTTTGTTGCAGCTGGAGCAATTCTCCTAAAGGTATAGAGCGGAATCTTGGCTGTTTGCGCCGTTTTCCTTCGAAGAAAACGGCATTCGCAGATTTATCCAGAGCTACAGTATTAGGAGAATTGCTCTAATGGGAATTACTTATTCAGCAGGGCGACCGCGCTCTTCGGCACCTTCGCCACAACATCGAAGTGCGGATCCACAAGCTCGGTGATGTCGTACTTCAGCACATCGCCGAAGAACAACGCGATCTCGCTGTCTGTAAGCTTGTAGTCCTTCTTCATCCAATCCGCCAGTTGCGTGGTGGCCAGCTGAATCGACTCCGGCACGGACCCCGACACGCCGAACGAGACCAGATAGTCCTTTGTCTCCGCCCGCACCTGCGGCGTCTGATAGCCCTTGATCACATCTACCGTGAAGGTCACATCCACCGAGGTCTCAAGCCCTGTGCCGACCACCTCGCCATCGCCCATCGCTCCATGCGCATCGCCAAAGCCAAGCAGCGCGCCTGGATGGAAGACAGGCATGTACATCGTCACGCCCTCGGTGTTGTCGTTGTAGTCGAGGTTGCCGCCGAAGACGCCGAGATCAGTGCCGCGATACGCCTCCTCTGCCGGAGGCGCTACCGAAATGCAGCCCAGCATCGGCTTAAGCGGGATCGTCAGATGCGGCAGACCTGGCGTCGCCGGCAATGTCGCCATACCCTTCTCCGGTTCCTGCTTCCAATTGCCATTGAAGCTCGGATCATACTTCGCCGCTACCGCGTATGCCTGCGTCACCGCATGTTGATTGAAGCGGCTGCCCTGGCGGCCGATCGGCTTATTGACGCGGATCTTGCTAAACTTCACCACCAGCGTATCGCCCGGCAACGCTCCCTCGACATAGAACGGGCCAACATTCGCATCGCCGCCGGTTCCATGCCGCGTTGCATTCGCATCGCGCCCGGCCGTATCCATCGTGCGCGTGTTTACCGTGTCACCAGGAAAGATATGCAGTGCCGGCGGCTCTGCCGCGGAATAGATCGAATAGAAGACCTTGGGCTCGTAGTCGTATGTCTTCGCCGCAGCAGGAGCCTTCACTGGACGCGTGAGCAACCACGTTACATCCATTGGCGGCTGCGCCGGTCCTCCCGGACGTCGCGCCAGCGTCACACTGCCGTCGCCGGTCAACCTCTCTCCGTTGACAGCGCCTTTCAGGCTGCCGGCGGTCTTTCCGCCCGCATCCAGAAAAGTAAGCTCGACCTTACCGCCGTTCAGCGCTCCCTGCACGGCGAAGCTTCCCCATGTTCCGCTCAGCTTCGTTCCCTCGGCCGCCAGCGTTACATGCGCATACTGGGCCGTGTACTGCGAGTCAAACGGGCCGCTGATCTTGCCTACCCACTCCCCCGCGACATCAAGCGCGCTGCAATAACGAGAGAGAACCAGGACAGCCAGAACTACCAGGAATCGTACGTTGCGATAGCACTTCATCATCACACTCCGAAAAAATTGTGCGGCCGCCACAGCCCCTGCAGCGGCCGCACCCTGAAAAGGCTAGTTCAGGAATTGCTAAAACAGGATCTTCAAAGCAAGCTGCACGTTGAACGGCTCTCCCGCTCCGATACCGGGAGCGCTGGAACCGCCGGCAGTCGCCGTGACCTGTCCTGTTGTTTGCGTATTCGAGGTCAGGGAGTTGGCCGCGAATGTCGGATTGGAGTAGTTGTACCGGTTGAAAACATTGAACATCTCGCCGCGGAACTGCGCCCGTATGCCCTCGCGCAGAGGAACGTTCTTGAAGATCGAGAGATCCACCGAAGCATATCCCGGACCATAGAACTGTCCTACCCGGGTCGTTCCTACCGTCAACGCCGCAGGCGAGACAATTGCCAGCGGATTGAACCACTGGATGTAAGGCACGCCTTTGCTGAGCGCATAATCGATCGACTTGCTGGTGCCGCCGCYGACACATGTCGACCCCGAATCGCAGTACAGCGGGTTGCCGCTCAGGCTGGCACGGTCAGCGCCCTCGCCCAGCCCCAGGCCGGAGTTGTTGGCGGAGCTGCTCGCCGTAATCGGCTTACCGCCGCGGAGCCACAATAGGCTGCTCGCCTGCCAGTCATGCGTCAGCCACTTCGGTCCCCGCTTCAACCCCGGAACGTCATAGGTGAAGAATCCCTTGAACTGATTACGGACGTCATTCGCCAGATTGCCGTAATCGAGATTGGGATTCGTGTTGTCCGTCGGCAGCGCTGTATTGCTGCCAAGGTTATGCGACCACGTATACGAGTACTCCGAGATCAACCCATGCCAGTTGCGTGTCTTGATCAGCGCCTGCAGGC
>NZ_JBFRCY010000428.1:0-4015 GCF_052113305.1 Terriglobus sp. YAF25 | reverse complement strand
CATCACGATGGCTTCTGCCTGTGGCCTACGGGTCAAACGGACTACAGCATCAAGGCAAGCCCCTGGAAAGACGGCAAGGGAGATCTCGTCCGCGAAGCCGCGGAAGCCGCACGCGCTGAGGGTCTGCGCTTCGGCGTCTATCTCTCTCCCTGGGATCGCCACGAGCCGAAGTACAAAGACAATGCTGCCTACGATGCCTACTACCGTGCGGAACTGGAAGAACTGGCCTCGCACTACGGTGACCTGGTCGAGTTCTGGCTCGACGGAGCCGGCAGCGGCGGACACGTCTACGACTTCAAGAAGATCATTGAAACCCTGCGCACCTATCAGCCGAACACCATCGTCTTTGCCGACACCGGCCTCTTCGAGTACGGCGATGCACGTTGGGCCGGCGACGAGAGCGGCAAGGTCGAATACGAGAACTGGAACGTCGTCGATCGCCACGGATATCTGCGCTGGCGCCCGATTGAAGTCGATACACCACTTCGCAAGCTGCACTGGTTCTGGCATGCGAACGACGAAGCTTCGCTGAAGTCTGTCGATGATCTTATGGACAGCTACGAACACTCCGTCGGCAAAGGCGGCCAGTGGATGCTGGGCGTAGCTCCGGACAATCGCGGCCTTCTACCGGACAGCGATGTCGCGCGCTTGAAGGAGCTCGGCGAAGCCATCCAGAAGCACTACGGTGCGGCAAAGAATGTGGCGGCAAGCGCCGTTATGCCTGACGCCGAGACACGCAAGGCCCTCGACAACGACACCGATACCTTTTGGAGCGCGCCGGCAGGTTCCCACAGCGCCACGTTCGAGGTGCGACTTGCAAAACCCACAAGCGTTGACCGAGCCCTGACGATGGAGTGGCTGACCGACGGGCAAATGGTGCAGACCTATCGCATCGAAGCCTGGGTCGACGGAGCCTGGAAGCCAGTCCTATCGGGCCACGCAATCGGTCATAAGAAGATCGATCGCTTCCCCACCGTCACCACAAGCCGCTTCCGTCTGAATCTGCTGTCCACCGCCGGCACCGCCCGCATCCGGGAGTTCCAACTCTTCGCCGCAGAGAACTAGATCGTTCTGTGTTTGTTAGAAATTTATGGGTGTTCCTTGCCCACCCTGGCGTTGCGAACGTTCCCCAACGAAAAAGTTCGTCGGGGGCCCCGAGGGTGGTCTCCCGGCAGAAAAAGCGCTGAAAGCGCGTTCTATACCAGCCTGGGGCAACGCCCCAGGCTGCCCCATAGAAAAAGTAAGGGCTGAAGGCCCGCTCTATAACTCCACAGTGGTCGCTTGTCGATACGCCCTAGGTCAAGCTCGGTTGGAGACTTAGCCGCTCGCTGATATACGCCACAAAAAGGATAGGGCCTTATGGGCCCTATCCTTTTCGAAACCGATAAATCGTTGGCTTGCTAAGCGCGCACAGCCTTCCACTCCGCCATACCGTACTCACCCAGAGCCACCGTTCCCGAAGCAGTATTTCCCTGCACCGTTCCGGTAAAGTCCCAGATCACTTCATGACCGCTCACCGGCATACGAGCATGCAGCTTCAGATCGTTGCCATGAATGCTGCCCGTCACATCGGCCTGATAAATAGCGCCAACCTGCTTACCCTTAAGATCGCTGCCACTCTGCTGCAGATCGAAGGTCTGCTCCGCGGTTCCGCGGGTGTACTTCAGCGAAACAGCCCACTTACCGTCAACCTGCGCAGCGCCGGTCGGGATGACCGGATTCTCATAATGACCAGGCTTGGTCATCGCCTCATGGATAGCATCAGCGATGATCGGAATCTCCCAGGCTTCAAGCATGTACGGCATGATGGTGAACGAGCTCTCCATCTTGTCCGGGCGAACGCCGGTGCCGCCGTCTAGCATGATGCGCGGCGTGCCTTCGTCGAGACGCTTGAACAGCTCGGTGCCCGTAATCTTCACCTGGTTCGCATCCCAGTGAACCCGAAGGCGGGGCGAACGGTTGGAAAGGTCTTCCGGATCAAGATATTCAACGCGAACCGACGGCAGTCCCTTGATCTTGTCCGCGATCTGATCGAGCCAGCTCTTCCACGCTTTCTGCTCGGCATCGTGGTCACGCTTATACCACTGGCGCACCGCGGCCAGCAGTCCCATGATCTCTTCCTTACCGACCTTGTAAGCACGTCCGTAGTTATGGTGTGGCGAAGCCTGGAACCACGCTGCCTTAATCAGATCAGCCTGGCCGATCATCATGCCGGCAGCCTGCGGCCCGCGCATGCACTTGCCGCCGGAGTAGCCGACCAGCGTCGCGCCGTGCTGCAGGTGGATATTCGGAACCAGCGGCTCTTCCGCCGCAGCATCGACAAAGACGGGAACGTTCTTCGCCTTTGCCATCGCGCAGATCGAAGGAATCGAGAGAGGCCCCTTCTCCGCCGCCGGGCCCGAGAGGATGTAGATCATCGCCACCTGGTCGGTGAGCTTTGCCTGCAGCTCCTCGGCCGAGTCCACTTCCACAATCTCTGCACCGGTCATGCGGACGCCGAAATCGTATGGATTGCGGGAGTGCTTGGGGATAATGACCTGGCTCTTCTTGCGCTTGTACGGGAAGGTCTGCGAGAGCTCCGGGTCGGTGCCGCAGAAGCAAGCGACCGTTGCCAGCGCAATCGCCGCTTCACAGCCGGTCGTCACCACCGCATGCTCCGCGCCGACAAGCTTCGCGATCTCGGCGCCAACCTTCGGCATCAGTTCATCCAGATGCACGTAGTAGTGCGAGGCCTCAAACATGGCCTGCTTCACTTCAGGCAGCGAGCGCGAGCCGGTGATGATGGTAAACGTGCCATGCGCGTTGATGATGGGGCGCACACCCAGTTTGGTGAAAACGTTGTCCTGCAGCGTTCCGGGCTGGAAGGTGACAGCATGAGAAGGAGCGGAGTGCGCTGCCTGGGCCTCGGCACTTCCAGCGGCAACCAGCGGCGATACCGCGGCAAGGGCTGACAGAGCTCCGGTCTGCTTGAGTAGATCGCGTCGCGTAGGACGCAGTTTCGGCAGCGCACACATAAGATTTTTCCTCTCCTGATGGTTCGTTCGATTTGGTTAGATATAGGCGATGAGGTCAATCTCGACCAGCGAATTGCCAGGGATGCCGCCGGCCGGAGCAATGGTCGTGCGTACCGGAGGAATCTTCCCCCAGCGGCCCTTGTACACCGTGTTCATGCGCTCCCAGTCCTTGATGTCGTTCAGGTAGACGTTCACCTTCAGCACCTTCTCCATGGAAGAGCCTGCGCTTGCGAGGTTCTTCTCGAGCTCGTCAAGAACGTGCTTGGTGTGCTCTTCAATCGTTCCCTGGAAGTGAGCGCCAACACCGGCAAGAAAGACCAGGTTGCCGTAGGAGACGACACTGCTGAACAGCGGAGCCTCTCCGTTCTTCGGCGGCTGGCCATACGACTTCTTCTGCTGAGCTTCAGGGGCCGCAGCATGCGCGCTCTCAGTCAGAACAGCGGCTCCGCCAATCGCTCCGGCGGCTGCGGCTGCATTCTTCAACAGGTTTCTGCGGCTGGTCTTTGTCGACATAACTGTTTTTCTCCTTGGGGATAAACTCAGGCTTTCGCGGATTTCAGGACCTGCTTCAGGCTGCTGGCCACAACCTCGGCCTCGCCCGGCTGCAGCATCCATACGCCGATGACAATCGTATTCTCATCCGCACCTTCAATGCGTCCACGCACACCGGTCGCCGGGCTTAGTTCGATCGACGGCTTTTGCGAACGCAGCTTCGCTGCTACCTCGAGCGGCTTGATACCGACCGTCGCAGGATCGTACTTGATCAGCAGATGCGGCACATGGTTGGCGACCGGCGGTACATTCACCACGGTGGTCACCGTGGGAATTCCTTTGATGGCCGCCTCGATGGTGCGGATACGGCGCATGCTCTCGGCTTGAATCGCCTCGTCATTCTGCTCCAGGATCCAGTCCACAGCCGCAACCATGCCGACCATCTGTTCCTTGGCAACCTTCATGCCCCGGCCCACAGCGTCGCTGTTGGGGCTGTCATTCTCAAGAGC
>NZ_JBFRCY010000427.1:0-2500 GCF_052113305.1 Terriglobus sp. YAF25 | reverse complement strand
GTTCGGATTGARGTCTGCAACTCGACYTCATGAAGCTGGAATCGCTAGTAATCGCAGATCAGAACGCTGCGGTGAATACGTTCCCGGGCCTTGTACACACCGCCCGTCACATCACGAAAGTGGGTTGCACTAGAAGTCGGTGAGCTAACCGCAAGGGAGCAGCCGCCCAAGGTGTAATTCATGATTGGGGTGAAGTCGTAACAAGGTAGCCGTAGGAGAACCTGCGGCTGGATCACCTCCTTTCTAAAAGAGAAACGTCATGGCACATAAACGCGCTCCGCGGAATGCGGACGATCTTCGGATCGAGCGGTTATGGTGACCATGTCAACCATCGCCTGACTTACCTGCAGGAGTGATGGAATTCTGAATCAAGCCTTCTTTTGGCTTGCTTGTCATCGATATCGATGGTCAGGACTGGCTTAGCTGGTCCGCACGTTCAACTGTGTCCTCGAAAAACTTTTCGAGAGAGCTTCTGGAAGCTCTACCAAAGGGCCTGTAGCTCAGTTGGCTAGAGCGCACCCCTGATAAGGGTGAGGTCGGTAGTTCGAATCTACCCAGGCCCACCATTCTCAGGTAGAAAGCAGCCAGGCTCGGCAATATGGTTTGTCCATGGGGCTGTAGCTCAGCTGGGAGAGCACCTGCTTTGCAAGCAGGGGGTCAGCGGTTCGATCCCGCTCAGCTCCACCAACACTCTCGATGTGGTTTGACGATCCCGCTAAGTGCGGTATACTGAAAAACGTTGCCTCTAACCGAGGTTGAAGTCCTGACTGGTAAGTCAGAGCTTGAACCTTGAGTAGAAGCAACACTCAAGCCGGCCAAGGTCGGTGAGCAGCAATAAGGTTGCTCGAGTGATGTTTGACAACTGAATAGATTGGGTAAATTAAATAACTACAAGGCTGAGCTGTCAGCGGTAAGGGTTGTTTCCTTATGCGGCTGACAATAATCAGTGTTGAGTGTCTTTAGAATAATTCAGCTAGGCGATAGCGATCAGGTAGTTTCTGAGAGCGAGTCGCGCTAGCGAAGGCGGACAACAACATAGAGTTGGACGCTCGCACATTCTGTGTGTGAGTAAATTCTATGGTCAAGCTACTAAGGGCGCACGGTGGATGCCTTGGCAGAAACAGGCGATGAAGGACGTGGCAAGCTGCGATAAGCTTCGGGGAGCCGCACACAGGCGTTATATCCGGAGATTTCCGAATGGGGRAACCCAGCTGGGCAAAACCCAGTTATATCCCGCTGAATTCATAGGCGGAGATAAGCGAACGGAGGGAAGTGAACCATCTCAGTACCTCCAGGAGAAGAAAGAAACCTCGATTCCGATAGTAGTGGCGAGCGAAATCGGAACAGCCCAAACCCGTCGCATTAAGGTGCAACGGGGGTTGTAGGGCCTGCAACAGTAGAGTTACCAATCTGGCTTATAGTCGAATCCTCTGGAAAGTGGATCCATAGAGCGTGACAGGCGCGTAGACGAAATGAGTCCAGACTCGAAGCAGGTACCTGAGTAAGGCGGGGCACGTGAAACCCTGCTTGAATCCACGGAGACCATTCCGTAAGGCTAAATACTMSTKWCTGACCGATAGTGAACYAGTACCGTGAGGGAAAGGCGAAAAGMACCCCRGWGAGGGGAGTGAAAAGTACCTGAAACCGTRTGCSTACAAGCAGTGGGAGGACTATGCCCGTAAGGGAATGTCTGACCGCGTGCCTATTGCATAATGAGCCGGCTAGTTATTCTTGTCAGCAAGGTTAAGCGTGAGCGAGCCGCAGCGAAAGCGAGTCTGAATAGGGCGATTAAGTTGGCAGGAATAGACGCGAAGCGGGATGATCTACCCTTGGCCAGGTTGAAGATGGGGTAACACCCATTGGAGGACCGAACCGGTGTTTGTTGAAAAAAGCTCGGATGAGCTGAGGGTAGGGGTGAAAGGCTAATCAAATTCCGTGATAGCTCGTTCTCTCCGAAATAGCTTTAGGGCTAGCCTCGGATGATTTGCGTTGGTGGTAGAGACATGATTGGACTAGGGGGCTTTCCGRCTTACCGAATCCAGCCAAACTTCGAATGCCAATGACAACCAGTCCGGGAGTCAGACTGTGGGGGCTAAGCTTCACAGTCGAGAGGAAAACAGTCCAGACCGCCTGCTAAGGTCCCCAAATTACAGTTAAGTGGGAAAGGAAGTCGGAACGCTCAGACAGCYAGGAGGTTGGCTTAGAAGCAGCCAYCCTTTAAAGAAAGCGTAATAGCTCACTGGTCAAGCGGTCCGGTGCCGACAATACAACGGGGCTAAAACTGTATACCGAAGCAGCGGATGCACACTTTGTGTGCGTGGTAGGAGAGCATTCTCACAGCGATGAAGTCAGACTGAGAAGACTGATGGAGCGTTGAGAAGAGACCCTGCCGGCATAAGTAGCGATAATCAACGTGAGAACCGTTGACGCCGAAAGTCTAAGGTTTCCTGAGGAAGGTTAATCCGCTCAGGGTTAGGCGGTCCCTAAGCTGAGGCCGAGA
>NZ_JBFRCY010000426.1:0-4033 GCF_052113305.1 Terriglobus sp. YAF25 | reverse complement strand
CATTCCTCCTGCTCGATATGTATATCCTTCACCGCTATCTCGTCCGTGTAGCCGAAGATTGGCGAGCCAATGACTTCGACGGAAACCTCGATGACAGCGATCCCGACGAGTTCCCTACGAGCCTCGGGCTTCGCGAATAGTTTCAAGCGGCGGAGGATGCGAGACGCGCTCGCATCCTCCATATCGCAATTGCACGTCTTACAGAACTCGCATTTCCGCCGTTAGTTTGATGGTCTTACCCGGAATAACAAAGATGTCTCGTTTGTACGACTCTCGTCCAAAAGCACGAAGTTCGACGGTGTAGTTACCGGGAAGCATCGTCATGGTCTTCAGTTTGCTCACCGTGCCCGCATAGCTTCCATTGATAAACACTTCGGCATCCTTTACGGATGTATCTAATTTCACGGTGCCTGCTGTGGGGGTTAAACCTGCCCCGTAGTAGGAATAGAAGCCGTAATACGGATCGTACCAACCCCAAGGGCCGACGCGTCCGCCATAAACGACACCTACTCTCGGCCCAACAAACCTCCCAGGAGGTGCTGCAAGGACGGGAGCTGCAAGAGCAATGAGGGATATTGCGAAAAGGAATAAACGTTTCATGGATACCGCCTTTCACCACCCGAACCGAAGTTCGGTTATAGGAGTAGACGAGGCTCCAGAAGCACGAAGGTTACTTCCTCACGGTATAGCGGAGTAATACTGACATCACTGAGACATTTCGATGATTTCGTAGCCTCGCCGGGGCTATTGCATGTCTGATCCGTCGCTGCGCTCAGGATGACACCATCTTGATACGAACTCCAAAGCCCCTCGTACTAAAAGTGAATGCCTGCTCCAAAACTCAGGCGGAAGTTGTTCTGCACGTTATCCGCGCCATTGGGCAGCGTGGAATGCACCCAGCCAAGTTGTAGCGCACGTACATCAATGTGGTGATCCAAGCGGATATCGAGACCGGCGTCGATCAGCATGGAGAAGCTGGTTGCCCGATAAGTCGTCCCCGCTGAGGATGGAAAGGCGCTGTTCGAGCCATGCACGAATCCAAACAAAGCTTCACCGAACGGGGAATACTTTGATTGTGAGTGCCAACGATATCGCGGACCAAAGGTCAGCGCGGTGGTTGTTAAGGAGGCTCCGCTGGAGCCGATAGACCCTGCGTGGCCAACGCTCAGATCTGCGGCTGGCCCCAGGCCTCTCCATAAATCAGTGCCGTAGCTGACAGAGCCACCCTGCTTCCAGAAGCTCTGTCCGGAACTTGTACGTAGCGCTCTTTCCGTGGTGTAGGTGACAACGATATCGGTTCGAGCGGGCTGCGTACTCTGCTGCGCAGACACCATCATCGTAGACACAAGAGTTGCGAGAGTAAGAAGCGTACGAAATCGACTCATCACAAGAGTACTTTCAACTCCTTACTGCACCGTCAATACGACGATGGAGGAATGTTGCAACGTGGTTCCATTCGGGCCACTTGCGGTTCCGGTAATAGTGACCGAATACGTTTGCGGGTTCTGTCCGAAATATCCGGTGCCTGTACCGCATCCAGCCAGTCCGCCCACAGCCGCCAGGCTCAGTCCTAGTACCACAATCAATACCCCGGGCCTCCATCTGCGCACCGTGCGCCGCAGACAAGAGGAGAACGGCAGCAGGAGGAGCGCCAATACCGCAGCGCCGCCTCCGGTGCTCCTAACCGGATGGGCCATCGCAGTGGTAGCTACCGTCTGAATCGTCAGCGTAAAGCTGGCACTGCCCGAACCCAGCGAGAGGGTTGATGGCGAGAAGGTGGCCGTCGCTCCCGCCGGCAGGCCGGAAACGGAGAGGGTCACAGGGAAACTGAAAAAGCCATTCAGAGGGGAGGCGACCAGGTTATACGTCGCGGTGTGTCCAGGAACCACGGTCTGCGTTGCGCCGCCCGTTGCATTCAGCGAGAAGCTGAAATCACTCGCCTGCTGTACAAGCACCGAAGAAACACTCGCGTTGAAGTTCGTGTCCCCGCTGTAAGCTACCGTCAGATTGTGAGAGCCGGCGGTGAGAGAGGAAATCGTAACCGATGCGACGCCTGAGCTCAGGGCCTGAGCAGTTCCTAGAGCTGTTGTTCCATCCAGGAAGGTGACCGTACCAGTCGGCTGCCCTGAAGTCGTCGTAGCTACCGTAGCCCTTAGGGTCACGGGAGAACCGACCAGTGTATTAGCGACACTGGATAACAAACTGGTAAGCGAAGCAGCCTTCGAGATCGTGATACCGCCCGTTACAGATGACAACGTGTAGTTCGCAGAGGCACTGCCTGAAAGCGCGCCAGTCACCGCATATGATCCCGGAGAAGATGTAGAGATGGCGCCCGTACTGAACGCCACCTCTACATTGCCGCTGTCCTGCGCAAGCACACCTGAGAGCGATCCCGTAATTGCTGGAATCGCTTGGCCGTACTGCACCGAGATTGGCGTAATCGAAGYGGTAATCGACAGAGGACTCACCGCCACCACCATGACACCACTCACCGAGGCTGGATTCGTACCGTCACCTGCGAAGGAGGCGCTGAGGTTATGCGTGCCGACTTTGAGCGAACCGAGGTTCAAGACAGCGACGCCACTGGACAGAGTCACCGTCGAGACAGGCGAACCAGAGTCATAGAAGACGACGCTTCCGCTTGAGGAAGCGGAAGTGGTCAGAGTAGCAGTAAGTACTCCCTGACCATAGGTAATGGCTTGCGAAGGAATGGAGAGCGCTAACACGCTGGTCGCCTGGTCTCCACCTGCGGTCGTCACAACTGTGCCGCCGAAAATGGCACGGACAAGATCATTGTCTGTATCTGCTATGGCAATAGTCCCTTGTGGCCCAATAGCCACACCAAGAGGCGAATCCAACGAAGCAGCCGTTGCGCTCCCATTCAACTGATCTTCTCCCTCTTGGCCATTCCCGGCGATGGTCGAGAGGAGATTAGAACTATTGATCTGCCGAATCCGTTGATTGTCCGTATCAGCGATGTAAAGTGTTGTTCCACTAGCGTTGACAGCAATGCCGTGCGGAGATGCGAAGGAGCCTGAGGTGGCAGTGCTTCCGTCGCCCGCGAAGTTAAAGGAGCCGTCTCCCGCAATCGTCGTGATCACACCACCGGAGACCTTACGGATGCGATTATTGTGCGTATCGCTTAGGTAAAGATTGCCCGAAGCATCGACTGAGATTCCCTCAGGCGAGTCAAGAGAAGCGCCGGTCGCCGCACCTCCATCACCTGAGTACCCCTGTTCGCCATTTCCGGCCACAGTTTGGATCGTCCCTGAAGCAGTCACGATCTCACGCACACGGTTATTATTCGAGTCCGCAAAGAAGATATTCCCGCTGCTATCGACCGCTATCGCGGTCGGAAGAGAGATCATTGCCAAGGTTGCGGCAGCTCCGTCGCCCGAGAAACCAGCCATGCCTGTACCGGCGATCGTGCTGATTGTGCCGTTAGAACTCACCTTACGGATACGCTGGTTCTTTGTGTCGGAGATATAGAGATTTCCCGATGCATCAATAGCAACTCCCGCCGGGGTGTCAAGCGTTGCCTGGGTCGCAGCTCCGCCATCACCATCGAACCCCTGCTCTCCTGTGCCGGCTGCGGTAGTAATCGTCCCGGCCGTATCGACCTTACGGATGATGTTGTTGTTCTGGTCCGCGATATAGAAATTGCCGGCGGAGTCATAACAGAGTGCTGCAGGAGAATTCAGTGGCGCTGTGACAGCCAGTTGACCATTCGTTTGCGCAGCCTGAACGGCGCTTACATGTATCCCGGCCTTGTCCAACGACTTCAGTTGAGCGGGTGTCTGCGCCGCCCCGATAGCCGCCGCCATGCATACACCGGCACAAGCCAGTTTTCGAATGATCATACCGGGATGGGACATCATGATGATTCTGCCTCAACTCCTTTGAAATGCCGGCCGTGTCATAACATCTCGCATCGGTTGACATGACCGGCATTCCCTTACGTTAGCCRCGCGATGGGAAGACTCCCTGCAGTGCAATGATGAACGTTACTGCCAGATAGGGGGGCATGGTAGAG
>NZ_JBFRCY010000425.1:0-9432 GCF_052113305.1 Terriglobus sp. YAF25 | reverse complement strand
GGCCAATCCACCTCACCAACGCTCAGCGGCGATAAAAAATTCATCAGAGGGCTCTCTTAGGGAGAAATAACCTAGTTTTTCCGCAACCTGTGAAGCCCACCGCTCCCACCCGCTTCATGAAACGCCTCAATTTCCAATTTGAAAATTGGAAATCTCCACCGTGATAGCTTGAAAACAGCGAAGGAGAATCTCAACGCTTGCCGTCGACCCCATCCGTATTCGCAACGTCGCAGACAGCTCTTCGCCGCCCCTCCTTCGATCCCGCCGGAGCTGTTACCGGAGTCGGCAGCCTGCCGCTCACTTCGCTTCCTGAAGCCCTGGAATCGGTGATTAGCTTCTCGCCGCAGGTACCCTTCTGGCCGCAGCTTCCGCAGCGCTCGGAACGTGAGGCTGCTATCGGGCAGGGCTTCGACTGTATCCGCCACCTGGTCGAGCCACGCACCGACGGTTATGGCTATGAGGTGAAGGAAGGCAGCATCGATGCCGTTATCGACGTTCTGCACAACGGCGACGGTTATCTCACCGAAGACAACGCCGCCGGCTTCTTCGCTTTGGAAGAGGCGCTAGAGTCGGGGCTCTTTCCCCAGGCCATCGCGGTTAAAGGACAGATCGAAGGTCCCATCACGCTGGCAGCCTTTCTCTTCTACAAAGGCCGGCCGTTTCTCTCTGATCCCGTGCTGTTCTCGTCGGTAGCCTTCCACGTCTCACAACTCATCTGCTGGCAGGCGAATCGGCTTCGTGCAACAAACCTCCCCGTGCTGTTGTTCGTCGATGAGCCGGGCCTGTGTCTCGAGATCCCCGGACTCCCCGAAGAGCATCGCCTCAGCGCTCTGGCGGCAATCCTCGACGATGCCCGCACGCGTGGCGTCTACGCCGGTCTGCACTGCTGCGCATCGCAACCCTTCGATCGTATGTTCCGCGTCAGGCCTGACATCCTCTCCTTCGATGCGCATGAAGGGCTGGAGTCATTCTTCAGTCATCCACAGGCGATGGACTTCGTGAATCAGGGAGGCACGGTCGCCTACGGCCTGGTGCCGACGAAGCGGCATCTCGACGCCATGGATGCTGCACAGATCTTTCTCCGCTGGCTTGAGTGCGCATCTCGCGTCGGCGATCCGCAGAAGCTTGCGCAACGGGCGATGATTACGGCGACCTGCGGGCTTGGTCTCCTGGAGCCTGAGTCAGTGCCGCAGTCCTTCACTGTTTCCCACGGAGTCAGCAAGCTGGTACGAAGCCTCGCGGGGTTGCCGGACGAGGGATAGGTTTAGCCCATACTCTGGGTGCCCCATCCATCGCCACTCACCCCGACGAACGAAGTTTCGTCGGGGACCCCGATACGCGATGGGTGGGACATTCGAGCGAAGCTCGAATCGTCTTTTTTGTTTTGTCTTCGTCCCGTAGTGCGGATTAGATCTTCGCTGGACACATGCCCTCAGCGGCTAAAGCCGCACTGCTTTTTGCTCCGATACGGCATGGCTAAAGCCATGCCCTTAAGCGAGACATCGCGCTGCGCGCGAACGGATGTAGCGGATGGTGTTTTGCTGTATTGTTCTGTTGCGCGCACCGCAACGATTTCGCACCGAGGGTGCGAATGCCTTGCTTAAGGGCACGGCTTTAGCCGTGCCGTATCAGCGCGAGAAGAAACGCGGCTTTAGCCGCTGAGGTACATATCTGGGTTCCAACGAGTATCGCGTATACCGGCGACCTCATTTTCGTTTGTCATTTCGCAGCGACCAAAGGGAGCGGAGAAATCTGCTTCTCTACCAATACCTTCTCTTCTCGCTACATCAAACGCCGACTATCTCTCAGGATCGTAGTTCAGATTCGGCCCCAACCACCGCTCGACTTCACTCAACGTCATGCCCTTACGCTCGCTGTAATCCTGCGCCTGATCGCGATCGATCTTCCCGACACTGAAATACCGCGACTCCGGATGTCCGAAGTAAATTCCGCTGATGCTCGACCCCGGCCACATCGCGTACGACTCCGTGATCATAATGCCGGTCTTCGCCTGCACATCCATCAGCTTCCAGATGGTGCCCTTCTCCGTATGGTCAGGGCTCGCGGGATACCCAGGCGCCGGGCGAATGCCGCGATACTCTTCCTGGATCATCTCTTCGTTGGTGAGATTCTCCTCGCAGCCATAGCCCCACTCCTCGCGCACACGCTTGTGCAGGCATTCGGCAAAGGCCTCGGCCAGACGATCGGCCAGAGCCTCCGCCATGATGGCGCTGTAATCATCATGATCCGCCTTGAAGCGGTCGCAGAGCTCGCGCAAACCAATGCCGCTGGTGACGGCAAAGGCGCCGACGTGATCCGGCAGCCCCGTCTCCTTCGGTGCGACAAAGTCTGACAGGCAGCGGCACGGCTCCTTGCCTTCGCGATTCACCTGCTGACGAAGGAAGTAGAAGCGGTCCAGCACCGTGGAGCGTGTCTCATCGGCGTACAGCTCAACATCATCACCGACAGCGTTGGCAGGGAACAGGCCATACACCRCGCGCGCCGTAATCAGCTTGCCGTCAATGATCTTGTCCAGCAGGGCATTGCCCTCGGTGAAGATCTGCCTGGCTTGAGCGCCCTGCTTCTCATCATCCAGAATGCGGGGATAGATCCCCTTCAGACCCCACGCATGGAAGAACGGCGACCAGTCGATAAACTTGCGCAGTTCTTCGAGCGGGAAGTTATCCAACATGCGAACGCCGGTAAATGCAGGCTGCGAGATATCCTCCGCACGCCACTCAATCGGTGTACGACGCGCACGCGCGGCTTCGATCGGCACAGCCTTCAGCTTCGGTGCAGCGTGAGCCTTACGCACGCCCTCATACTCCGCGCGATGCTGATCGATGAAGCTCTGCCGGCCCTCTTCGCTCAGCAGGCTGGTGGTTACCGGCACAGCGCGGCTTGCGTCCAGAACGTGCACCACCGGCTCGCTGTAGTGCGGAGCGATCTTGATCGCTGTATGCGCGCGGCTGGTTGTTGCGCCGCCGATCAGCAGCGGAATCTTGAAGTTCTGCCGCTCCATCTCGCGGGCGACATGCACCATCTCATCGAGCGACGGAGTAATCAGGCCGCTCAGACCGATGATGTCGGCGCGGATCTCCTTGGCGCGCTCGAGGATCTTTTCGGCAGGCACCATCACGCCCATGTCGATGACCTCGTAGTTGTTGCAGGCCAGCACCACGCCGACGATGTTCTTGCCGATATCGTGTACGTCGCCTTTGACAGTGGCCAGTACAATCTTGCCCTGCGTCTTTACCTCGATACCGGCAGCGGCCATCGCTTCTTTCTCGGCTTCCATGAAGGGCGTCAGATACGCGACAGCCTTCTTCATCACGCGGGCCGACTTCACCACCTGCGGCAGAAACATCTTGCCGGCCCCGAACAGATCGCCCACGATGCCCATGCCCGCCATCAGCGGACCCTCAATCACCAGCAGCGGACGGCCCAGCTTTGCGCGCGCCTCTTCCGTATCGCCGGCGATATAAGTGTCGATGCCTTTCACCAGAGCATGCGACCTTGTTGTTGCCGCGGAAGCTGAACGAGATGTTGGAGACGCCGCCGCTCACCTTCGCATGCGGCAGGTTCTGCTTGATCCAGCGGGTCGCGTTGATGAAGTCGACCGCGTAGTTGTTGTGCTCCTCCATGCCGGTCGCAACCGTCAGGATGTTGGGATCGAAGATGATGTCTTCAGGCGCGAAGCCAACCTCGTTCACCAGAATGCGATACGCACGCTCGCAGATGCGGATCTTGTCTTCGTAAGTCGCCGCCTGGCCCTGTTCATCAAAGGCCATCACAACCACGGCGGCACCGTAGCGCTGCACCGTCGCGGCATTCTTGCGGAACTTCTCCTCACCCTCTTTCAGCGAGATGGAGTTCACGATGCCCTTGCCCTGCAGGCACTTCAGGCCGGCAACGATGACCTCCCACTTGGAGGAGTCGACCATGAACGGAACCTTGGCGACCTCGGGTTCGCTGGCCAGTAACAGCAGAAAGCGGGACATGGCGGCGACGCCGTCAATCATGCCCTCGTCCATGCAGATATCGATGACGTTGGCGCCGTTCTCCACCTGCTGGCGAGCGACACTGACGGCCTCTTCGTATTTGCCCTCTTTGATCAGCTTGGCAAACTTCGGCGAGCCGGCGACGTTGGTGCGCTCGCCGATCATGATGAAGACGCCGGGCTGCTGGGTGAAGGGCTGCGATCCTGAGAGGCGAAGAGGTTTTGATTCTGTCGTGTCGATACTCATCCTCAGGCTCCCACGGCCTCGGTTTCATGTTCCTGGTGATGCGGCTCCAGGCTGCGCGGTTCCAGGTGTGCCAGAGCTTTGGCGATGGCTGCGATGTGCTCCGGTGTGTTGCCGCAGCATCCGCCGGCGATATTGATCAGTCCACCCCTGGCGAAGTCGCCAAGATATCGGCCCATATCGGCGGGTTCGAGATCGAAGCCCGTGGGCGAAAGCGGATTCGGCAGACCTGCGTTCGGATACGCCGAGATAGCCACGTCAGCCTTGCCGGAAAGCTCTTCCAGGAACGGATACATCAGATCCGGGCCAAGCGAGCAGTTCAGGCCCACCGACAACGGCTTCACATGCTTGACCGCATTCCAGAAGGCCTCAACCGTCTGTGCGGAGATCATCGTCTCACCGCCCCGGCCAACCGCGGCAGAGATCATGATGGGCAGCTTCTTGCCGTCCTCCTCAAATACTTCCTGAATGGCGACTAGTGCCGCCTTAGCATTCAGTGAGTCGAAGATGGTCTCCACCAGCAGCAGATCGACTCCGCCGGCAATCAGGGCGCGCACCTCTTCCGCGTACGCCTTCTTCACCTGGTCGAAGGTCACGACGCGGAAGCCGGGATCATCCGCATCCGGCGAGTTTGAAAGCGAGACGGTCAGCGGACCGATGGCTCCGGCAACAAAGCGCTGCCGGCCGGTGTCATTGCCGACCCGGTCGGCCCACTCACGGCACTGCCGCGCCGACTGCTCATTGATCTCCCACGCAAGCGCGCTCAGCGAAGCGTCGTCGATGATCTTCTGGTAGAACTCCGGGTCCTTGCGGCCGCCGTGCTCACGCGGATCGTCGACAAAGAACTCGCTCTGGGCAATGCTGGTGGCGCCAAAGGTGTTGGTCTCAATGATGTCGGCGCCGGCTTCGAGGAAGCGGCGATGAATATCGCCGATCATCTCCGGCTGTGTCAGCGAGAACAGATCACCGTTGTTCAGCAGGTCTTTGGTGGCATTCTTGAAGCGC
The DNA here is from genome assembly GCF_052113305.1 of Terriglobus sp. YAF25. Classification (NCBI taxonomy): domain Bacteria; kingdom Pseudomonadati; phylum Acidobacteriota; class Terriglobia; order Terriglobales; family Acidobacteriaceae; genus Terriglobus; species Terriglobus sp. YAF25. The sequence goes on along the minus strand of NZ_JBFRCY010000425.1, from coordinate 4,183 downwards.
TCCCCACGGATATCGGCTTCCTTCATCCCGTAGGTGCGAATGGTGGTGCCCATCGCTCCATCGATGATGGCGATCCGATTTTCCAGAATCTTCTGAAGAGGATGCTGTGGATTGGTCATAGCTTCCGAATGCCCCCATATCCTGACCCAGGGATACAGCCCGCTGATTAATACCCAACATTACGTCGGGCTTTAGCCCTGGGCCTTTCTGTCCATCACAGCAAAAGGCCCAGGGCTAAAGCCCAATTCTTTACAAGCCCACATCGGCGGGCTGAAGCCCGCCGCTCCCACCCAGTTCCCGGTCCCCGCGAATCGTCTTTTTGTTTGTCATTTCGTAGCGAAGCGGAGAAATCCGCTTTTCTACCCCTATCTCTTCGGTAGAGAAGCAGATTTCTCCGCTCCCTTCGGTCGCTGCGAAATGACAAAACAAGAGGGAGTGCCGGCGCCCCAATCAACCCAACCCCAATCCTCCTGATCTAGGATGGTCTCGTCACAAAAAAGGAGCACGACAATGAAGCTTGAGATTCGCAGCATTGCGGCGGCCGTCCTGCTGACCGCAGTCTCTTCCTTGGCGCAGAACAAGGCCCCAGAGGCCGCCCCCACCGCCGTTGGTGTCGAGAAGACCTCTATCCTCGGTCCCACGGTGTTCAAGTTCGACCAGTTGCCGGTCACGAAGAACGCCACCGGCGAGGTCCGCTCCGTGGTCAAGCAGCCGACAGCCACCGTCGATCAACTGGAGATGCACATCACCACGCTGAACCCCGGCCAGACCTCACACCCCGCGCATCGTCACGTGAACGAAGAGCTCATCATCATGGACAGCGGCGAGTGCGAGACGCTCTCAGACGGCAAGTGGATCAAGGTGACCAAGGGCGACATCATCTTCAACGCCTCGAACAGCCTCCACCAGTTCCGCAACGTCGGTAAGACTCCAGCACAGTACCACGTCATCAACTGGTCGCCGAATAAGGACCAGAAGTAGATCAGGACACAACTCTGCGTGGCTGCCGCCAGAAGCGTACGGCCAGCAGAGTCAGTGAAGCAGCAAACAGCAGCTCCAACACCGGCTTGGCTTGCGTAGCGATCGACATCGCCGCGCCGGCTCCCATCCATACCGCAAGATACGCGGCTATGCATAACGGACACTTCGGTAGTAGCACCAACAACACACCAGAACCTGCGGATGCGCCTGCGCCTTTCCACCACCGCCGCAACATGCCGTGTTGTGAAACCGCACGGCAGCAAGCCATGGTCTGGTGCGGCGCTTGAGCGTTGTTGGTTCTCCGTAAGCAATTCATCCTTCACCTCACATCCGACTAACCACCACACTGGGTGCCCCATGCCATGAGATAGATTTACCGCAGGGCAAACGCGGGGTGGGAGTGACAACTGTGGCGGGATTCCGATGGACTCATTGATCACAGCCGCAGCCCGTGCCCTCGCCGCCGGCGACCCCCTCGGAGCCCTGAAACGCATCGCCCTCCGCGACGACCCACCGGCCCTCGCCCTCCGCGGCATCGCCATGGCTCAGCTCGGTGACCTCGCCCGGGCAAAGCTGTTGCTACGCAACGCCGCCCGCTCCTTCGGTCCCAGGGAAGCCGTCGCCCGCGCCCGCTGCCTGGTCGCCGAGACCGAGATCGCGCTGGCCTCGCGTGACCTGGGTTGGTCTGCAAGGACGCTCGATGCGGCAAGAGCCGTGCTGGAAGAACACGGCGACCAACTCAACGCCGCCCACGCACGCTACCTCGAAGTCCGCCGGCTGTTGCTGATCGGCCGCCTCGACAACGCCGAGGAGCTGCTCTCCACACTCGACCCCGCACCTCTCCCGCCCACCCTGCGGACCGTGCATGAACTGGCCGCCGCAGGCATCGCCCTCCGCCGCTTGCAGACCAGGCCGGCCCGCGCCGCACTCACCCGCGCGGAACAGGCAGCTCGCCAGGCACGCATTCCCATGTTGCTCGCGGAAGTAGAAAACGCCTGGAGCGCTCTGAAGACACCCGCCGCACGCCGCATCGCCGGCGGCGAGGAATGTCCATTACTGCTGGAAGAGGTCGAGGCTCTGTTCGCCTCAAAGACCGTAGTCGTAGACGCCTGCCGTTATGCTGTGCGCAGCGGCAGCACGGTCATCTCGCTGACCAGCCGGCCAGTGCTCTTCGCGCTCGCACAGGCTCTCGGAGAAGCCTGGCCCGGCGATGTCTCACGCGATGTGTTGCTGGCACGAGCCTTCGGCACCAGGTGGGTGGACGAATCGCTCCGCGGCCGCCTGCGCGTGGAGATCGGCAGGTTGCGCCGCATGCTCCGCCCTGTCGCCGGCATCCATGCAACCAAGAAGGGCTTTGCCTTCTCCCTTCCACACCCGCGCGAGGTCGTGGTGTTGGCAAGGCCGGTCGAAGAAGAACATGCCGCGGTGTTAGCCTTTTTGGCGGACGGGGAATCGTGGTCCAGCTCGGCGCTGGCGCTTGCCATGGGAACCAGTCAACGCACCGTGCAGCGCGCGCTGGACTCATTGGCGGCATCGGGCAAGACACAGTGGTTCGGACACGGCCGCGCCCGCCGCTGGATGACGCCGCCACTGCCGGGATTCACGACCACGTTGTTACTCCCATCCCCTCTGCCAGGTGACTAGTATCAAGGCAACTAGTATCTAGCTGACGAGGATTGCCCCATGAACCGAAGCAAAGCAGAGATCGTCCGCGAGTACGGCCCATTCCCGGGCGTTGACCAGGTCCACGGAGTGACCTTCGACGGCAGCAACATCTGGTTCGCCGCCGGCGGCAGCATCAATGCCCTCGATCCAATAAGCGGAGAGACGGTTCGCACCCTCGACGTCGCCGGACACGCCGGGACCGCCTTCGACGGCAAGCATCTCTTCCAGATCGCCGAAGACCGCATCCACAAGATCGACCCCGCCACCGGCACGGTGCTCGCAACCATTCCCGCCCCCGGTGGCGGTGGAGACTCAGGCATGGCCTGGGCCGAGGGCTCACTCTGGGTAGGGCAATACCGCAGCCGCAAGATCCACCAGGTCGACCCCGAGACCGGCAAGGTGCTCCGCGTCATCGAATCCAACCGCTTCGTCACCGGCGTGACGTGGGTCGATGGCGAGTTATGGCACGGCACCTGGGAGGGCGACGAAAGCAACCTGCGCCACATCGACCCAAAGACGGGAGAAGTGCTGGAACAGATCGAGATGCCCCAGGGCACAGGCGTCTCCGGCCTTGAGTCCTACGGCAGCGACCAGTTCTACTGCGGCGGCGGCGGCAGCGGCGTCATCCGCGCCGTGCGCAGGAAGGCGAAGAAGTAGTTGGTGAGTTTGGGCACTCAATCTCCAGATGATCCTCTACATCGACTCAACCAGCCGTTGCGCGGAGCGCGACCATTTCGCACCGCAGGGGCGAATGCCTTGCTTAAGGGCACGGCTTCAGCCGTGCCGTACCGGGTGCCGCAAGACACGCGGCTTTAGCCGCTGAGGGCAATCGTCAACGTCAAATACAATTCACGTTATGGCGATCCCGACACGTACCGCGAGACCCGGGACGTACTTCGTCACATCCCTAGTAGCTAATCGACGTAGGGTCTTTCAAGTTACGCACAATGCCGAGTTGCTTCTTGAAACCTTGGACCATTACCGTGAGAACTACCTTCTACACGCGTACGTCGTGATGCCCGACCATATTCATCTGCTGCTGACTCCGACGCAGATTACGCTCGAACGAACAATGCAACTGATCAAGGGAGGGTTCTCTCATCGCTTCCATGCATCGCAACCTGTATGGCAGCGAGGATTTACGGACCATCGGATTCGGGATGCAGAGGGCTATGCGATGCGCCTCGAATACATTGCACAGAATCCTGTGCGAGCTAGACTGTGTGCAACTGCGGAGGAGTATCCGTATTCTTCCGTCAATCCAACGATTCGGTTGGACGAGTACCTCAGCGGCTAAAGCCGCGCTCTCATTCAGGGCTACGGCACGGCTGAAGCCGTGCCCTTAAGCAACGCATTCGCACCTGCGGTGCGAAATGGTTGCGCGTTGCGCAACGGCTGGTTGAGTCGATGTAGAGGATCATCTGGAGATTGAGCACCGCGGTCTAAAGCTTCAAACAAGTTGCAACGTCAGAACGTTGAGAATAATTCTCGAGAGTCGTTTCTCCGTTCGCGCGAACGCGCGAATGTTTTGCTTAAG
>NZ_JBFRCY010000424.1:0-6949 GCF_052113305.1 Terriglobus sp. YAF25 | reverse complement strand
GGCCGGAGCTACTCATTCCCTTTGGTAAACAGAGGCTAGCCGCATTCGTCGCCGCGTAGCAGGTGGCACCAGGCGTCCCGTCGTACACGGTTACGGTCCTGGAGGACATGAAGCTCACCCCGCTTGCATCCCAGGCTTTGGTCACGAACAGGTGAGAGCCCTCGCTCACCGGAAATCTCTGGTCGAAGCTCGTGACTGCCTCAGAGTACTTCAGCGCGCCATCGACGTACTCCTGGAGGGCTGTCACCGGCGTCGTGTCATAACTATTAGCGCGAACACGCACGGGACTTGGCAAATAGGTGTTGTCGACCGGAGCACACACCGTCACGGATGGGCTGATGGTGTAGGTTCCACAGTTCGTTCGCCGTGTCGCGTTCAGGTAGAACTCCGTTGGCCCTCCGGCACCGGGTTGCGTCTGGGCGAAGTCCATCCTTCCATCGCGATTGAAATCCGCCATAGCAGCTGCACCCACCTGCACATTCCGCGATGTGAAGAAGTTCTCCGGAGTCTGGAGAAAGGATCCATCTGCATTCCCCCGCCAGATCGAAAGGCCCTGCGGGGCGTCATTACACTCTCCGGTAGAGCCATCACACTGCAGAGCGCCAATCGCGGCGATATCGATGTAGCCGTCTGCATCCACATCGACGCCTGCAATCTGACCAAGATCTCCGGGATTTAATCCCGACGTCGAATTGACCAGAGTTCTCTTATAAAGCTTGTTCTCTCCCTGTCCATAAAAGCCATCAAACCCGACGCAATACTTCGCCCCCGCCGGAAGATCACACTGATAGCTCACAAGGATGTCTGCGTTCCTATCCCCGTTCATTTGAGCGCTTATGATTTGCGGCCATGAGTATTGACCAAGCACCTGCCGGGTGAAAGTCCCACTACCGTTATTCCACAAGACGCTCAGTTCCGATGGCATCGCAAAGTCATTGGAGTTCAGAACAAGTGCTGCAAGATCTGAGACACCGGTGCCGTTCAAACTCCCTGCTGCTACCTGAACCGGGCTGAAATTTCCGGTGCCGACCGATATAGAACCCGCAGAAACAAACGTTCCATCCCCAGCGTTGCGGAACAGCTCAATCAGGCCGTAYGACTCGCCAACTGCAATATCCGGTTGACCATCATTGAAGAAATTGCCAACGACGGCTTGCCCAGGTCCTTGAGTGGTCGTGTAGGTCTGCGGCGCGCGAAACGTGCCGTCTCCATTCCCCAGGAAAATACTCAGYACATATGCGGCCGGCGCGGGAGGAGGGGGAGGATTCTGAGATGCGACCGTAACGAGATCCAGATTGCCATCATGATTTACATCGGATGCAACGCCGCCCTGCAGTGCGAGAGCATCTGCGAATGCTGTTACCGGCGGCTGAAATGTGCCATCTCCTTTGCCGGCGCGAAAGATCAGGTGTTGTGTTGAGCTGCATTGGACCAGGTCAACTTTGCCGTCGTGATCAAAGTCGGCTGCGATCAACGGGCCACTGCCTCCGTTGTATCCGTCTCCGTAGCTCTCGAAACTAAGCGGTGATTGACTGCAAAGCCGTGACGTACACACGGCCACGATGGCGACTGCAATAAGTCGTGGAAGCATGACTGGGAGAACCTCCTGCGAATCAGCGAAACATGAAATGTTCGGTACGCACTGGCATAGTTCTTATGTCGCGAGCTTATTTACTTACAGCTTGTAACGGGATTGTTCAGAGGGAGGGCGGGGGATGAAAGTTATTCAGCACAGAACGATCACGGAGAAAGGTATACAGCAACATACAGAACTCCAGGCGTGATCATGAGAGCGCCGTATCAGACATTAGGTTGTACTTCCTGTAACAAAGTCGTGAATTCACGATCCACACGCAGACTGATGGAATAGGGCAATATCCCGGGCGGATATGCGTTAAGCGCCTTTAATCCCAAATCGGCATCGCTTCTTCCGGTTCCTCGAAAGTGGTAGCTGACTTCCTGAAGTACCGGGTTACTCTCTGAATAACAAAAGCAAGCAAATCCCCCCCACGAGAACTGCTCAAGCTCAGGGAGATCAAGGGCAGCAGAACTTCGTGGTCAAGCAGGTTCCCCATGCGGAAACTTACCGCACTTCTATGCCTTGTCGCGGCATTTGTCATCGCGAGCTCAGCGCACGCAACCGTTCTTGTCTCGCAACCTTTCATCGGACAGACCACAGGCACGAACGTAACGTTCGCGGCCACAGCGACCACAGTGACGTGCAGCCGCGGTATCGCATCAATCGGCGTCTACATTGACAACACGCTCGTCTATGTAGCCCAGGGAGCCTCCCTCAACACAACACTGCCAGTTTCATTGGGATCGCACTACACCGTCGTGCAGGCATGGGACAACTGCGGTGGATCGACAAATCTGCCAGTGCCGATTACGGCCCAGAACCAGGCAGGCGTCTGGGTGAACTCGCCTGCCGCCGGCAACTCCAGCACGCAGCCGGCGTTCGTCGCCTCCGCCACAACGACCTGCGCCTCCGGCGTAGCGGCGATGGGCCTTTATATCGATAACCAGCTCGTTGAAGTCGAGAATGGCAATGCCCTCAATTACCAGGCCGCGCTTGCACCTGGCGCGCATCACACCATCGTGCAGTCCTGGGATAATTGCGGTGGCTACGCCAAGAACGCTATCGACCTTACCGTTCTCGGAGCATCGAACACTTTCAGCAATCTGCAGATGAGCCCGGCATGGAATATGTCTGGCCAGAAGGCTCCCGACTACGACAACTGTGTCGATCATGTTGAAGCAAACCCATGCGCCGGCATTACCTACTCCTACAACCGGAACATTGCCAATCCGTCCCTCAGCGGATCTGCGACGCAGTTCAACCTTGGCGGCACTCTGCCCTACTCCGACGTACTCTTCTGGAACCACCTGATCGGTGCGTACTCATCACAGAGTCTTCCGGATGTCGACCACAMCCTCATCGCTGCRACCAAGAACTTCACCTACGATGCGTACTTCTATGTCASCAGCTATGATGAGGCGCACACCCAGGCACTGGAGTTCGACATCAACTGGTTCCTCAACTCTTTCGGTATGACCTGGGGTACGGAGTGCCGCCTCCACGGTGGCCATGAATGGGCTCTCTGGAACAACGTTGACAAGCACTGGGAAGCCACCGGCATCGCATGCAATCCACTGAAGGACGCCTGGAACCACGTGACCATCAGCGCCAAGCGAAACGATGACAACACGCTGACCTATCAAACCATCACGCTGAACGGCAAGACCATCGCCCTGAACAAGACGGCCCCGCCGTTCTACGTCCCGGCAAACTGGTACGGCGTCACCGTGAACTACCAGATGGATGGCGATGAGCACCAGACCGCGATCAAGAGCTACGTTGACAAGCTCAGCCTGATCTACTGGTAGACAAAAGCGAAGCAAGCAATGACAAGGCCCTCCAAGGTGGGGGGCCTTTGATTTTGCGGTTTCAAATTCATCGTCATGCAACGGTGTGCGAGATGAGATGACCCCTCGGGATCCTGACCCCACATTTTCCGGGCCTCTCCAAAACATCGGAGAAAATTTCCAGGTGTTGCGTAAAAATTGCCAAGCCGCAGGGAATTAATTGCGGTTAGATGTGCCCCCTCAAAAATACGTTGCCATCCGTACAGAATACTTATTGTGTTCCACTCTCAACCTTTCCCCTGGCAGCCATCGAGTCGCCGTACAGGCGTGGGATTATTGCGGTGGCGCCACCAACGCAATATTGAACCTTACGGCAACCTCTCAGGGTGGAGTCAGCGTGAGTTCTCCTGCGAACAACAGCACCGTGAGCGCCCAGGTGCACTACGCTGCAAACGCAACGACAAGCTGCGGCAGCGGAGTGAGTGCGATGGGAGTCTACGTCAATAACTCTCTGGCTTACACGGTGGGTGGGTCGTCAATGGATACCACCCTGACACTTCCCGCCGGTACGCAAAAAACCGTCGTTCAAGCATGGGATCGATGTGGCGGGGCCTCAACGACCCCGATCACGGTCAATGTCGCCGCAGGAACAAAAATTGGCAATATTCACGCGACCAACGGCTGGAATCAGTGGGGTGAGCTCCCACCGAACTACGACATCTGCGGTTCTCCCTGCTCCGGAGTAGATTGGTCGATGACGCAGCATGTCGGCTCCGGTTCGTTGAGCGGCAACGGCACAATCTTCTGGGTCGGCGGATCGACCCCTTACTCTGATGCTCTTTGGTCGAATAAGCTGATCGGCCAGGGCACCACCCAGAACATGCCCGACACGAATCAGACCATTCTGCCTTCCATTCATCACATGGTCTACGACACCGACGTCTACGTCAGTAACCTCGCGGTCACGCAGGATCTGGAATTTGATATCAATCTGTTTATGTATGGCGTCGGCATGGAGTTCGGAATGGAGTGCAACCATCTCAACGGCAATGTGTGGGACATCTGGAACAACGTGAACGTACAGTGGGTCCATACAAGTATTCCGTGTACGCTCAATGACAAAAGCTGGAATCATGTCAGCTTCCAGGTTCAGCGCGAATCGAACAACGACCTGACGTACCAATCCATCACGGTGAATGGAACCACATACACCATCAATCAGACAGTTGCGCCGTTCGCTGTTCCCAGCGGCTGGTATGGCATGACCGTGAACTATCAGATGGATGGCAACTATGCCCAGACTCCCTACACGACCATGCTGGACAACCTGAATATTACCTATTGGTAGAGAGAAAGGTTCGACATTAAGGCGCCACATCGTGGCGCCTTTTTTTGCGCTCGTCAGACAAGACTGGTAGCCCGAATCTCAAACACAACCATTTGGCATAGCAGCGCATCTACCTTTTCGAATTGGTGGCGCCTGTGCTGAGCGAACCAATATATAGTTTCTCCGCTAGATTGAATTAGCGCATTCCCCCGACTCCGAGGAATGCGCACTTTTTTTGCGATCTGATTTATGTATGCCGCTGTTGCCGCACAAACAGTAGAGCCGCAATGCCAACGGTCGCACAGCCCATCAGAAGCAGAATTAATCCATTCATCCAGAGATCCTCGAGGCCGGCGCCGCGTAACACGATGCCACGCACAATGCGGATATAGTACGTCGTCGGAACCAGCTTGCCGTCTGTGCCTTGGTGGAGATGATCAACCCGAGGCCAAGCACCGTCAGCAGGAAAGGCATCGATAGTACGAGCAACGTCAGTACATTTCCATGCACCGGCACCAGGAAGACTACGCGCATCACTGCGAGGATCACGCACAGCTCCGCAAAGGCCATCACGCCATATGGGATCATCTTGCCAACCATCAAGCCCAACGGGGCCACCGGCGTCATAGTCAACTGCTCCAGCGTGCCGCGCTCTCGTTCGCGCACCAGGCTCAGGGCTACCATCAGGATCACCATCATCTGCAGCAAGACCGCAATCAGACCCGGGATAAAGAAGTTCGCTGAACGCGTGCTGGGGTTGTAGAGGACCGATGGCCTTACTTCTACCGGCATCGGCGAATTGCCCAGTAACTGCGCGAGCGAGAGCTGCATCGCCACGCCAGTGGAGGCATTCGTCGCCTGCCCGGCAACGGATGAGTCCGAGCCATCCATTAACACCAGCACCCTGGCGGTGTTGCCCTCCTGCAAGCGGCGCGCGTAGTCATACGGAATCCGTACGCCGACTCTTGCTTCCCCTGCACGAATGGCGTTATCCAGCTTATCCGCGGAGTCAACATGAGCCACGATATGGAATGAGTCTGAGGCTGCAAGTTTGTCGATAAACTGCCGGCTCTGCTGCGTATGCGATTCATCCAGAACGACCGTCGCAATCTGACGCACGTTTGTGTCCACCGCAAGACCAAGCAGAAACAACTGCATCAACGGCACCGCCAATGTGAAGAACAGCGTTGTGGGGTCACGCCGGATGTGCGTGAACTCCTTGCGGCAGATGGGCCATACCCCGTAGAAGAGATCCTTCATCGCCGCTCCTTCATGATCTCGTAGGTCAACGTGACGAAGACATCCTCAAGCGATGGGACTATCGTCTCCACGGATGCCCCGTTGAGCTGCTGCCGAATGGCATCCAGATCATCCTGCTCCACCAGGGCATGAATCGAACGTCCGAAGATCGTCGCTTCGCGAACGCCCTTCATCGATCGCAGACGCGTCAGTTCCATGGAAGCATCCGGCGCTTCAATCTGAATCCGCACTGTTCCTTTCGGATTGGCTTCAGGCAACTGCTGCAACTCGGCAATGGTGCCGATCGCCGCCAACTTTGAGAGATAGATATAGCCCACACGGCCACAGCGCTCAGCCTCATCCATGTAGTGCGTCGTCACGAAAAACGTAACGCCCTGGCCGGAAAGCTGAAAGAACAGATCCCATAGCGACCGCCGCGCCACGGGGTCGATACCGGCCGTCGGCTCGTCCAGAAAGAGTACCTGTGGCGAATGGATGATGGCACAGCTCAACGAGAGGCGCTGCTTCCATCCGCCGGAGAGAGCTCCTACACGCCGATCGAGATACGGCTCCATACCGGTCAACGCCAGCAACTCTTTTGTGCGCTGCTCAGCCTGCGTTCCTTTGATGCCATACACGCCGGCGTAAAAGGTCAGGTTCTCGGCCACCGTCAGGTCTTCATACAAACCGAACTTCTGCGACATGTATCCGACGTGCCGGCGAATATCCGCTGCATGCTTGCGGATATCCATCCCGAGGATGGTGCCTGTACCTTCGGTTGGCGTCAGCAGACCACATAAGGCTTTGATGATCGTCGTCTTCCCCGWACCGTTTGGCCCGAGAAATCCGAACAATTCCCCCTTACCGACCTGGAAGCTCACGTCCTGCACGGCGGTAAAGCTGCCGAAGCGAATCGTCATGCCATCGGCAGTAATCGCCGCGGTCATGGCAGACGCACCGTTGCCGCCATGCCGGACTTCAGCACGCCGTCAGGGTTATCAACCATCACCTTTGCAC
>NZ_JBFRCY010000423.1:0-4052 GCF_052113305.1 Terriglobus sp. YAF25 | reverse complement strand
GTGTCGGCGCCGGTGTGTGGCCCTCCGGGGCCTCCAGCTCCAGGCTGGTGACGGCGCGGTCGGTGATGCCGCAGGGCACGATCAGATCGAAGTCGCGGAGGTCCGTGGTCACGTTCAACGCAAAGCCGTGAGAGGTAACGCCCATGGAGACATGCACGCCGAAGGCACAGATCTTCTTCTCCGGGATCGATCCACCGGGGATGGTCCAGACGCCGGTGCGGCCCTTTACCCGCTGGGTGAGCACCCCGAAGTCGTGGCAGACGCGGATGATGACCTCTTCGAGCATGCGCATGTAGTCGACCGGCCCAAGATGCGGCCCGCGTTTACCCGGCCAGTCGCCGCGGAGGTCGAAGATGGGATAGCCGACGAGCTGTCCGGGACCGTGATAGGTGACGTCGCCGCCGCGGTTGATCTCATGCAGCTCTACGCCCTTGCGTGCGAGCAACTCATCGCTGGCGAGGACGTTTTCGCGGCGGGAGTTGCGGCCCAGCGTCAGTACCGGGGGATGCTCCAACAAGATCAGCGTGTCGCCGATACGATTCTGCTTGCGCGCTTCGATCACCTGGCGTTGGATCTCGAGGCCGTCAGCGTAGGTGGTGCGTCCGAGTTGGAGAAGGTGAATGTACTGCATTGCGCAATATCCCCGAATGTTGCTCTAGGGGATATAAAAGGCCCAGGGCTGAAGCCATCGGCTCCCACCTATTCGCGCAGAGCGCGAACAACCCATGTCCCCGAGGGGCACTACCCCGGACATGGGGCACCCAGGATATGGGTGCCCCGAACCGATTGACGTAACTAGACGTTGATCGCCATGCCTTCGACTGAAGCGAAGCCGTCGAGCAGGGCTTCGGCGACCGTCGGATGAGCGTGCACGGTGAACATCATGGACTCTACCGTCGCTTCCAGCTCCATCGCCGTCACTGCTTCCGCGATGATGTCGGTGGCAAGCGGGCCGATGATGTGTACGCCGAGGATCTCGCCGTACTTCTTATCGGCCACTACCTTGATGAAGCCATCGTGCGAGCCCAGGATCGTGGCCTTGGAGTTGCCGACGAAGGGGAACTTGCCGACCTTCACGTCGTAGCCCGCTTCCTTGGCCTTGGCTTCCGTCAAACCCACGGAACCGATCTGCGGCTCGCAGTAGGTGCAGCCGGGGATCAGGTTACGCTTCATCGGCTTGGCATACTTGCCGGCCAGCTTGGCGGCGACCAGCATGCCGGCCGTGGAGCCGGAGTGCGCGAGCTGCGGGAAACCCATGACGATATCGCCGATGGCATAGACGCCCGGCTCGGACGTCTGCATGTACTCGTCTACCTCGACGAAGCCGCGGTCGACCTTGACCTTGGTCTTGTCGATCCCAACGTTGCCGGTGCGAGGCGCACGGCCCACGGCGACCAGAACCTTCTCCGCTTCCTTCGCGGCAGGCTTGCCGTCACTGGTAGTGAAGTCGACCTTCACGCCGCTCTTGGTCTTTTCGATCTTGTCGACCTTGGCGGAGAGGTGAACGTCGATGCCGCGCTTCTTGAACTGGCGCAGCAGCTCCTTGGAGACCTCTTCGTCCTCTGCCGGCACGATGCGCGGCAGAGCCTCGATGACCGTAACCTCCGAGCCGAAGCTGCGGAAGATGGAGGCGAACTCGACACCCACGGCGCCAGAGCCGATGACCACGAGCGACTTGGGAACAGCCTCCATCGAGAGGATCTCGATGTTGGTCATGATCTTGTCGTCAGCGGTGTAGCCGGGGAGCATACGCGCATCGGAACCGGTGGCCAGTACGACGTTCTTGGCCTGGACCTGCGACTCCTTGCCGCCCTCGATGGCGATGGTGTGCACGCCGCCCTTGGCCGCGCCGGTGAGTTTGCCGTAGCCGCGAACCACCGTGATCTTGTTCTTCTTCATCAGGAAGTCGAGACCCTTGGTGTGCTTGGTCACGATGTCCGCCTTACGGCCGACGACGGCAGGCCAGTTCACCTTAACCTCGCCGGTGGTCTCCAGACCGAACTCTTTGGCGTGCTTGAAGTGGTCGTAAATCTCGGCCGAGAAGAGGATCGCCTTGGTGGGGATGCAGCCCACGTGGAGGCAAGTGCCGCCAATCTTGTCGGTAGCCTCAATCAATGCCACCTTCAGCCCATACTGCGCCGCACGGATCGCACAGGTGTATCCCGCGGGTCCGCCGCCAATTACCGCAATATCAAAGATCGTATCTGCCAAGGGAATCTCCGTTTACTTCAAGACGTGGGATGACACAAACGTGACCATTTTACGCTGCCCGACAACGTTGTGCGATTTTCGACACGGATCGGCCGATAACAGCACAACTATAGGATGTGGGATGATGCTGCTGCGATTCGCTCCAACTGGAAACGGTGGTGCTGCATGTGCACAGCGAAGAAGCCGAGCATGTTGGGAAGGTCCATCCAGCCCGCCACTGGATGCCAAAAGATGCCACCCTGCAATCCCTCCGGTGTCGTTGAGAGAAAGATCCCCAACTCCTTCCGCGTCCTTTGCCACTCCGTGAGGACGTGGTCCCAGTCGGGGTCGCTCTCCGGGAGGACATGGCTGGCGATCTCCGGAACTTTCACCCTGCGGTCGGTTGAGAAGAGCCGGTGAAGAAATCGGATGTTGACACGGTCCTGCTTCTCGACCGGATGCGGCTGCGCGATATTCTGACGCGCTGTCTCCAGAGCTGTTGCCTCGGTCTTCGCCAGATGGCAGACCACCTCAGTCGCGGACCAGGCCTCGGGCGCCTCCCGGAACGATCGCCTTGCGGGAGTCCACTCTAAGAGTGGCGCCAGCAACAGCCTCTTCTGCGCCTCCAGCTCGACGAGCGTAGGCATTACCCTACCCGATGGTTCCCGCCGCATCAATCGTCGCCTTCACCATCGCATCGATGCCCATGCAGGAGTTGAGCAGCAGGTGATAGAGGTGGCGGTCGGCCCAGTCGCGGTCATAGTGCCGGCGGATATAGGTCGCCCGGGCTGCGTCGGCGGCGTGGATCTCCTGCTCGGCATGGTTGGCGCGCTCCGGGTACTTTGCTTCGAACCAGCGCTTTTTGTTCGGCATGGAGGCATAGGTGAAGACGTGGAACGCTCCCGGCTCACCGCACAGGTAGCTTGAGCCGCCGCGGCCGACGATGACACAGTGTCCCTCTGCCGCCACGCGCTTCATTGCCCGCTGCAGATAGCCGAGCATCTGTTCGGTATCGACGCCGCTCGGCGGGAAGCCCAGTTCAGCGCCGCCGGCCAGAAAGCCCTTCCCAAGACGTGCGTACCAGGGATCCCGCCTCTCGTCGCCTGCCACGACCTGGGTGGGATCCACCCCGGCCTCCGCGGCCGCGGCGTCAACCAGAGCCTTGTCGTACAGCTTCCAACCCAGCGTGTCCGCCAGGGCCGCAGCATACTCCGCGCCCTCGCTGCCATATTCCCGTTCGATCGTAAAAAAACGCACCATACGCGACGAACTATAGCACGGCAACTTTGCGAAGCATTCGTGATTTCTGAATCATCCATTGTTCCGTGTCTTCCATGCCGTATTGTGGCTGCATGTCTCTCCGACACCTTCTGCCCATGCTCGCGCTCGGCCTTGTTTTGCCTGCGCATGGACAACAGGAGCAGCCCGAGTTCCGGCTGCAGATCAACAGCCGCCTCATCAGCACCACCCTCACCGTCCGCGACGCCAAAGGCAAGCTGGTCACTAACTTGCCGCAGACGGCCTTCCATATCAGGGAAGACGGAATCGAGCAGACCGTACGCTACTATGCCAGCCAGCGTGAGCTTCCGCTCAGCATTGCCTTGATCGTCGACGCCAGCGGCAGCCAGGACAAGTTCGTCAAGGAACACGAGCACGAGATCGAAGACTTCCTGAAGGAAGTCATGGAGCCGCGCGACCGTGCCTTTGCCATCTGCTTCGGAAACCACCTGCGCCTGGTCAGCGACTGGACCAGCACCCCCGGCGAGATCATCGAGAGTGTCCACCGCTTCAACAAAGGGGAGCACAACTTCCCCGAGATCGGCCCGAAGGAGGAGCGCGAGCTGGGTACCGCTGTCTATGAC
>NZ_JBFRCY010000422.1:0-4452 GCF_052113305.1 Terriglobus sp. YAF25 | reverse complement strand
GTGTAGTGTAGGGACTCCACATTTATGGGCGTTTTCCGCAATGAAAACGCCGCTGTACATTCTTCCGGGATACCCAGCAACAGGGAAAATGCCCTAGGCTGCTGTGGCTTCGGCTTTGAGGCGTTCTGCCGTATCGTGCTCGATCAGGGCATCGATCACAGGCTGCAGCTTGCCTTCCATGATCAGGTCAAGCTGGTGCAGGGTCAGGCCGATGCGGTGATCGGTCAGGCGATTCTGCGGGAAGTTGTAGGTGCGGATCTTCTCCGAACGGTCGCCGGAGCCAACCTGCTGCTTGCGGGCGCTGGCCTGGGCTGCATGCTGCTTCTCCATCTCCACCTCATAGAGGCGGGCACGAAGAACGCGCATGGCCTTTTCGCGGTTCTTGGTGTACGCCGGACTCGTACTTCATCTGCGAGTACACGCGGTCGCCTTCAAAGATGGCGACGACTTCCTTCATGCCGCCGACAGTCGACTCGCTCTCGGAGAGGATTTCGACCTTCCAGCGGTGCTGTTCCGCAAAGCGCAGGTACAGGCGGAAGAGCTCGCCCGCAAAGAGCGAAGCTTCATCGCCGCCGGTGCCGGCGCGGATTTCGATGATGACGTTCTTCTCGTCATTCGGATCCTTGGGCAGCAGCATAACCTTCAGCTCGTCCTCAATGGCGGGAAGCCGGCTCTCCAGGGTGGAGAGCTCCTCCTCGGCCATGGCGCGGATGTCGGCGTCGGTTTCGTCGAGCATGAGCTTGGCGTCTGCAATGCCCTGCTGCACCTGCTTGTACTCACGGAACTTGTCAATGGTGGGTTCCATGTCGCGGTGCTGCTTGGCAGTCTTCTGGTAACGCTGCTGGTCGGTGACGATGCCGGGGTCGGCGAGATCGCGCGAGAGCTCGTCGTAGCGGTCTTCGAGTTGTTGGAGACGATCAAACATAGGTATGCCCTTAGGGGTAACGCTTTCTAATTGGATGAGGAGGCGCGGTAGATCGGCGCAGCGGGCAGCAGACTTGGCGCAGCTAGGCGAAGTCGTGGCGGGCCGGGTTGGAACGGTGGCTGCGCATATGCCTGTCTCTAGGATACTCCGGTTTGTTCGGGCATCATAGGGCGTATGTCCCGGTTTGCCGAACTCGCGTTGCTGGCGGAGGAGCTGGCCGGAACCTCCAGTCGCCTGAAAAAGCGGGCCGCGATTGCTGCCGCCATCGCCAAAGTGCAGGCCGAGAGCAGCCGGCAGGCGGGTCGGTTTGCGCAGTACCTGGCCGGACTCCCGTTTTCAGAAGCCGATAACCGCAAGCTGAACGCGGGCGGAGCCATGCTGAGCGGCATTGTGAAGGCGATCTCTGGCGCGGCTGACGTCACCATGTCGGCCGTCTACCGCAAGCATGGCGACCTGGGCGCCGCGGCCGCCGAGCTATGGCCCCGGCTGGCGGAGCCGGAGATCGTGCTGGACGAGGTAGAAGCAGCCTTTGGGGCCTCCTCATCGGCGAAGTCGACGGCTGCCCGGAAGCATGTCCTGACGGAGCTGCTGCGTCGGGCGACTCCGCTGGAGGCGAAGTACCTGCTCAAGCTGATGCTTGGCGATATGCGCATCGGTGTGAAACAGAGCCTGGTGGAGGAGGCGATCGCCGAGGTTTCGGGTACCGAGGTGCGGGCGGTCCGAAACGCCGTCATGCTTGAGGCTGACCTGTCCGGGGCCGTCGAGCGGGCCTTCGCCGGAACCCTGGCCGAGGCGCGGATGCGGTTGTTTCATCCCCTCGGCTTCATGCTGGCCTCACCGGTGGAGACGCCAGAGGAGGCGGTGGAGCGCTTTGCTTCGACGAAGGAGTTAGCGGAGGCGGCGGATGTCGAGCTCAAAGCCAAAGAACCCGATCCTGATGTCCCGATGGCCGAGCATCTGCCGGTGGAGGCGTTGCGGATCGAGGCCCTGGTCGAAGACAAGTACGACGGCATGCGAGCGCAGGTGCACTGCGGTGTCGACGGGCGGGTGGCGATCTACTCCCGCAACCGCGACGACATCACGGAGAGCTATCCCGAACTGGTCGAAGCCTTCGAGAAGGTGAATGAACCTCTGATTCTGGACGGCGAGATCCTCGGCTGGGACATTGCCGGGCGGAGAGCGTTGCCGTTCGCCGTGCTGGGTACTCGCATCGGACGCAAGAAGGTCAACGATGCCATGCGCGCCCAGGTGCCGGTTGTCTTCATGGTCTTCGACCTGATGTATGCCGGCGGYGAACTCAAACTCGACCTTCCGTTGCGCGCCCGCCGCAATGAGTTGGAAGCAGCGGTGGAGCGCATCTCGGCGGTTACCCGGTCTCCGGTAGAGAAGGCTGCCGGAGGCCTGTTTGCCAGCGAGGAGCCTGACGTGGAGCGGTTGATCCTGTCGCCGTCGTTTGTGGTGGAGAACGCCGATGATATCGACCGCACCTACCGCGAGGCACGTGAACGCGGCAATGAGGGCGTGATGCTGAAGGCGATGGACTCCACCTATCAGCCCGGCCGCCGAGGCCTGATGTGGATGAAGCTGAAGCGCGAACTGGCTACGCTGGATGTGGTCGTCACCGGCTGCGAGTTCGGCCACGGCAAGAGAGCCGGCCTATTGAGCGACTACACCTTCGCCGTGCGCGGTGAAGGCGGGGAGCTGTTGAACGTAGGCAAGGCCTACTCCGGTTTAACCGATGCCGAGATTCTGGAGCTTACCGAGTGGATGAAGGAGCACACGCTCGAGGACTTTGGTCACTTCCGCACGATAGAGCCGAAGAAAATCCTTGAAGTCGCCTTCAACAACGTAATGCGCAGTGACCGTCACAACAGCGGATTTGCGCTGCGCTTCCCGCGCATTCTGCGCATCCGCGATGACAAGCCGGTCGATGAGATCGATACGGTGGAGCGGGTGGAAGAGATCTATCAGTCACAGCCGGATAAGGCTGGCTGAGGTTCACTCCGTCTGAAGCTCCATCCAAAGGTCATGCCCGCAACCGCTAGAAAGATGATGCAGGCTCCGGCGATCTGCATCGGATGCAACCGACGTCCGAGTGCGATGATATCGACCAGAATCGCGACTGCCGGATAGATGAAGGACAGAGCTGCCGTCAGATGGGTGGGGAGCTTCTGAATCGCGCCGTACAGCAGGATGTAGACCAGGCCTGTATGCACAATGCCGATGGTAGCGACCATGCCCCAGCCTTTGGAAGTAGACGGTGCAGCGTGCGCGATTGGGCCCATCAGGATCATGCCGACAACAACCTGGATCAGCGCGATGATGTGAGGCGGAGTTCCGCTCAGCTTTTTGATCAGAATGGTGCAGACGGCATAACAAAGCGCAGCACCTAAGGCCATGGCGACGCCCGCCAGATAATGCGATCCGAAACCGCCAACCTTTGTGTCTGCCATCACGATGAGAAGCACGCCCGCGAATGCGGCAATCAGCGACAGCAGCTTGCTCGCCGTCATCTTCTCCGCAAAGAAGATCGCACCCAGTACAAACAGCATGAAGGGATAGGTGTTGTAGATTGCGGTCGCAATCGAGATGGAGCTGCGAGAGTAAGCACTGAAGAGCAGCAGCCAGTTCAGGACAATCGTTACGCCACCGAGCGATCCCAACAGAAGGACGCGCTTATTCCGCAGATGATGCAGCAGCCCCATGGCGGCACATGCAAGAAAGAGTGTCAGGGCGCCGAAGATGCAGCGCCATAGCACCACACGAAGAACGCTCTCTCCCGAGCCCAGGACAAACCATCCGATAGTGCCGGAGACTGTCATGGCAACGGACATCTCCAGAGTTCCTAATCGCTGTGTATCCATCCCTTGATTCTGTCAGGTTGAGGCTCCGGAATACATAGCATTCCGCAATCTTTCCTCTATTCTGGACAGCTTTCGAAAGCGATAGACTTGTTTTTCCTTCGATTCTGAGGGGCGTGAGGGATGTATGGATCAGACTGACCAGGAACTGCTACGGCTACTCTCTGTGGATGCACGAATGTCGCTGAAGAGTCTTGCCGACGAGGTGGGTATGTCCTCGCCTGCGGTAGCCGAGCGATTGCAGAAGCTGCAGGAGAACGACGTGATTCGGGCTTTCACCCTCGATCTGAATGCGGAAGCCATGGGGTATCCCATGGTGGCGATCGTTCGTATCCGTCCACTGCCCGGAAAGCTGCTGGCAGTGGAGCGGCTGCTTCAGGAGATTCCTGAGGTTGCAGAGTGTGATCGTGTCACGGGTGACGATTGTTTTGTCGCGCGTGTCTATCTGCGGTCGATCCAGCATTTGGACGAGGTTCTTAACCGCATCATCGACAAAGCTCAGACGAGTACATCGATCGTGAAGTCGCAGGTTGTAAAGCGGCGGCCTGCGCCGTTTGTTATGGAGTAGAGATTTGACCAACCCATGCACCGGGTGCCCCATGTCCCGAGGGACACCACCCCAGCGAACAAGTTCGTTGGGGACCCCGGACATGGGGTACCCAGTGC
>NZ_JBFRCY010000421.1:0-9311 GCF_052113305.1 Terriglobus sp. YAF25 | reverse complement strand
GCGGTATCCTGGCCAGCGTGAGATCACACAACGCTGACAGTTCTGGACGGAAGCATTCCGAGCACCATACGTGGCCAGGTCAAGATCGCGACGGCGGCCTTTCCACATCGGTAGGCCCTCTTAATAGAAGACTGTGGCAACAGACAGTAACCCGCCGCGGAATTTTACTGGGTTGCCGGGTTGGGCTAACAAATTAGCCGTTTCGACACTCGTACATCGATGTTCGCGAAGGCTCTGGCGGACGTACTAAAACAGGTGATCTGGTCGCCAATAATAAAAAGATGTATTGGAATCGGAACCATCGGTTTCCCCGATTTGGGGGTAAACATCCGTATACGGCTGTCCACTCATCATTACAGTTGAGCTGCTTAGAGTGCGTTACTTTCGTTACTCGCTCTAGGTAAAGTATGTGCGCAATTGCACACCGCAGTTCAGCCGACCATCCGATAGTGATTGAGCGGAGTGATGGAAGCTCGTGGGCGATTCGGCAAGGGCGTTTTCCTTGTAGGTGTAGTGCAGGGCCTGTGCATCTATGGGAGTTTTCCGCAATGAAAACGCCGCTGCACGCTTCTCCCGGGATACCCGGCAACAGGAAAAACTCAAGGCGTGTAAAGAGGGCCTATTCGCGCGACCCAACGAAGTGAGATTCAGCAAAGATGAACACGGAACACTGCATGCAACCAGATTGACTGCACCTATCGAAAGAGCGGATGACTTCTGAGCACCTATCGGAGCAGACTTAGTTGTAACGTTTGGAGTTGTTTTGGAGCAATTTGCTGCCGTACTCATTGTTCTTTTTGCGGTCTCCCTCTCGAAGATTGCCGCGCGGCTTTCTCGTATTCCTTTGCCGCTTCTACAGATCGGGCTGGGCGTCGCTCTGGCCGCGCTTCACGTGCACATGCCTCTCGATCCGGAGCTCTTTCTGCTGCTCTTTGTTGCTCCTTTGCTTTATGTGGACGCGAATCTGTTTCCGCGTGCGGAGGTGCGTGTGATGGGGAAGCCGATCCTGGAGATGGCAGTCGGATTGGTTTTCTTCACCGTCCTTGGTGCCGGATATTTCATCGATTGGATGATTCCTTCCATGCCGCTCGCCGCGTGCTTCGCTCTCGCGGCGGTGTTATCCCCAACCGATGCTGTCGCCGTTTCCGGCTTGATCGGCATGAAAAGGCTGCCTACCCGCCTGCTGCATCTTCTGGAAGGCGAGGCCTTGTTAAATGACGCGACAGGACTCGTTTGTCTGCGCTTCGCCGTCATCGCGGTGTCGACTGGCTATTTTTCTCCTGCTCATGCCAGCATCCGCTTCTTAACAGTTGTTTTGGGAGGCCTGGCGGTTGGTGCGTTTCTCAGCTTCATCCTTATGTCTGTGGAGAAAGGGTTTGAGAGAACCATCGGGGCTTACCCAGCTGCGCAGATTCTGCGGACGCTCCTGCTCCCTTTTGCTTCTTACCTGCTGGCAGAACATTTCAAGTTCTCCGGTATTCTTTCAGCCGTAGCCGCGGGGTTCGTTGCGAACTGGCTACTTCAGGAGATCCCGGAAGTTGAGACACGCATCAAGTCGGAAGCCGTGACTGATCTGATGCAGTTCACACTCAATGGCCTGATCTTCGTTCTGCTTGGACTGCAGTTGCAAGCCATTGCAAGGAGCATTCCTTCGGTTGTGAAGCAGGAGAACTTTACCTCTGCCTGGGTACTGGGCGCTTTTGTGCTGAGTATCACTCTTGTTGTCGGCGCCTTGCGTTTCCTTTGGACCTGGTTGGTTCTGGAGTGGTCGTTCTTTCGGCACAGGCACGAAGGTGGCAAAGCGCAACACACTCCTTGGAGACTTCTCGCTGCGACAATGCTGGCGGGCGTGCGAGGTGCGATTACCCTGGCGGCGGTACTGTCGATCCCATTAGCACTGCAGGACGGTACTCCATTTCCTGGCCGCGATCTGGCCGTGTTGCTGGCTTCAGGTGTGATTCTCTTCTCGATGCTTGCTGCGGCTGTCGGTCTGCCGTTGGTGCTCAAAGGACTGGAGGAGCCTCCGGAAAGCTCCGCCGAAGCGAAATTTCGCAATGCCCGTGTTTTGACGGCTCAAGCGGCAATTGGACGGATCGAGGAAGTAGAACACCGTCTTTCTCAAAACAGYCCCTACGCCGATAGCTACGCAGCGATCGCATCCCGACTGATGGACTACTATCGCCGTAGGATCGAGGCTTTTGTCGGGGACCAGTCAAGCCGGATAAAAGCAGACCGCCTCCGAGTCGCGGAGCGAACCATTCGGTTGGAGGCCGTCAGAGCGGAGCGGAAGGAAATCAGCCGAATGCTACGCAACCATGAGCTTGAGCCTGGCCAGGCCCGTGCGCTTCTCAAGAAGCTTGACAACACGGAGGCCACTCTCAAAGGGGGGTGACGCTAGGGCGTCCAGAATTTATCGGGAACCGCGCGGGCCTTTTGGGGTGGGATACTTGAAGTAACGATGTCTGACAGCAGTGCCACAGTGACCGCCGTCCTGGCGGAGAAACCCTCGGTTGCGCGCGATATTGCCCGCGTTCTCGGGGCCGCCAAGAAGGGCGACGGATTTCTGCACGGAAACGGATATGTGGTGACCTGGGCCGTGGGGCACCTGGTTTCTCTGGCGCAGCCGCACGAGATGCGTCCCGAGTGGAAACAATGGCGGCTGGACCTGTTGCCGATGTTGCCCGGCGACTGGCCGCTGGTGGTGTATGAAAAGACCAAAGACCAGTTTGAGGTGGTTCGGAAGATTCTGAACTCGCCGCGCGTGGCGCAGGTGGTATGCGCCACGGACGCAGGGCGCGAAGGCGAACTGATCTTCCGCTACATCTACGGCGCAGCGCTTTGCGATAAGCCTGTGAACCGTTTGTGGATCTCATCGATGACCGCCGATGCGATTCGCAAAGGCTTTGAGAAGTTGCAACCCGGCAGCGCCTACGACGGACTGGCTGATGCCGCGCATGGGCGAAGCCGCGCCGACTGGCTGGTGGGGATGAACCTGTCGCGCGCTTATTCCCTGGTCTACAACGAGGAAATCTCGGTGGGCCGCGTGCAGACGCCTACGCTGGCGATGGTGGTGGAGCGGGAACTGACGCTGCGGCAGTTCGTGTCAGAAGAGTACATCGAGGTCATCGCCAAATTTGAAGGTCTGGCCGAGCGAAAGAAAGAGACCTATTCAGGCACCTGGTTCCGGCCGCGCGGCGACCAGGGGAACGAGAAAGAGACGCAGGCGAAGTTGTCGCGGCTGGCTGCAGACGGTGAAGAAGCGAAGCAGATCGTCGAACGCGCGCGTACGGGCGCGGTGACGATTGAATCGGTGAAGTCGGAGACGCAACGCGCGCAGCCTCCGCTTTTGTACGACCTGACGGAGTTGCAACGCCACGCCAACCGGCTGTTCGGATTCACGGCGCAGGAGACGCTAACGTATGCGCAGGCGCTGTATGAGCGCCATAAACTCATCAGCTATCCGCGTACCGACAGCCGCCATTTATCGTCCGATGTGGCGGCAACGGTGAGTCAGATTGCGAATGTCATTGTGCCGCAGTATCCGCAAATGGTGGCGGAGGGAACAGGGACGCGCCCCCTCAGCAAACGCTATGTGGACGACAGTAAGGTAAGCGACCACCATGCGATTCTGCCGAATGCGGTGAACCCCGGCAAGTTGAACCTGAGCCCGCAGGAGCGCAAGATCTACGATCTGGTGTGCCGCCGCTTTTTGATGATGTGGCACGAGGATCATCTGCAGGCCGTCACGACGGTGATTACGGCCATTACGAATCCGGGACAGGATGGCACGGAGCCGGTTGTGGATCGGTACAGGACGTCGGGAACGCTGGTCCAACAGATGGGCTGGAAAGTTCTGGACCCGGTACCGGAGAAGCGGAAGAAAGGCGGCAAAACACAGGCCTGGGGACGCCGGCCACGCGGGCCTCGATCATCGAGGTGTTGCTGAAGCGCGGTTACATTGTGCGTAGCGGCAAAACGCTGGAAGCGACGGACAAGGGGATCCACTTGATCGACGTGGTGCATCCCGAAGTGAAGACCCCGGCGATGACGGGGCAGTGGGAAGCGTACCTCAAAAAGATCAACCAGGGGGAGGCCCATCTCGCACCATTCATCGAAGGCATCAACGCATATGTGAGCGGTGTGATGGAGAAGGTGCGGGTAACGCCGCGGCGCCGGTTCGCGTCAAAGGCGAAGACGGTGCCGGCTGCCAGCGACAAGAAAGCAGCGGGTACGCGGCCACCGGCGACCGCGGAGGGCAAGGCGAAGAAGCCTTCGAAGACGACACAGTTGAATGGGCTGCTAAAAGAGCGGTTCGGGCACAAGACGTTTCTCCCGGGACAAAAAACCGCATGCATGGCTGCACTGGCGGGCAAGGATCATTTGCTGGCGCTTCCTGACGGGGCGGGAAAGACCTTGTGTTACCAACTTGCCGGGCTCGCGCTGGAAGGAACTTCGCTGGTGGCAAGTGCGCGGGTGGAGTGGATGGAGGCCGAGGTAGCGAAGCTCCGCGAGCGTGGGATAGCGTGCGACTGCATTCACGCAAACCGCAGCCGGGAGGCACTTCGGGCTGCATGCGTGGAGTACCTAAGTGGACGGCTGAAGTTTCTGTACATCGCACCGGAGCGACTGAGCGTCGCGGGGTTTCCGCAGATGCTGGCGAAACGGGCTCCGGCCCTGATCGCGATTGAAGACGCAGAGCGCGGGGTACGGGTGAGCCACGACTTTTTGGCCGACTACGAACTTCTACGCGAGCACCTCCCGGCGCTACGACCGGCAGGGGTATTGGCGCTAACGCGCGAGCAGACGTCCGTAATTCATACCGCGATTGCAGAGTTTTTTGGATTGTCGCTGTAGTTAGGGTGTGTCACCACACACCCTAACAGGTCAATCTCCTCAATGAATCCACGGACGATAGCCAACGACCTTCACGGGAATACGATAGATCGCGTCACTCGTTGTCAGATAGAGCGTCTTGCCATCTTCGCCGCCCCACGCCACGTTAGCCGTTGGCTTTTCGGTGAGAATCGTTCCCAGGTGCTTGCCCTCCGGGGAGATGATCCACACGCCGCCCGGGCCGGTTGCGAATAGATTCCCCTGCGAATCGATCTTCATCCCATCTGGAGTTCCTGTGCCCTTTGCTGAAGATGCGTCCAGAAACACCATGCCTTCCGCCACCGTACCGTCGCTCTTCAACGGATACCGCATCCACTTCTTCTGCTGTGAATCAGCAATATAAAGCCACTTGTTATCCGGCGAGATCGCGATACCGTTCGGCCGCGGCAAATCGCCGATCAGTAACTGCAGCTTCGCTCGGTTCGGAGCCGATCCAGCTTTGACAGCCGTTGCGTTCGGAATGCGATACACGCCATTTACCTTCAGCTTCTTCGAAGGATCATCATCCTGCTGCGTCGGAAGACCGTAAGGCGGGTCCGTGAAATAAAGCGAGCCATCCGGACCATACACGACATCGTTCGGGCTRTTGAGAGGCTTGCCCTCGTAGCTGTCGGCCAGAATTGTCTTTCCCCCTTTGGGGTCCATCGTCTCAAACCGAAGGATGCTGCGCGCCGCATGGCCTGCGACAGTCAGGCGCAGCTTGTCATCAAGCGTCATCCCATTCGTCCCCGGCTCCTTGCCGCCAAAGGGCTCCTTATCGACATAGCCGCTCGGTTGCAGCCAGATCGAAACCTTGCCATCCGAAGTCATCTGCCGAATGCTGTTGCTCGGAATATCTGCAAACATTAACATCCCTGGCTGTACCCACACCGGCCCCTCGGTCCATGTAAATCCAGTGGCCATCTTTTCGAGCCTGGCCCCATCAGGGATGATCGTGGATAACTCCGGACTTAGCTGTTCGATGTCTGCGCTAGTCTTCGTCGCCTCTACGGGAGGCTGTGTCGTCGTTTGGCCGTTCTTGCAGCCAGCTTGAGAAAGCGCGAGCAGCGACGCCGCGCCGAGAGTCAGCGCGCACATGCAACGGTTCATGGCGAGACCTCCTAATGGTCCCCACGATTGTAGCGACTAGAGCATTTTCCCTGTAGGTGTAATGTAGGGTTTCCGCATCTATGGGCGTTTTCCGCAATGAAAACGCCGCTGCACGCCCCTTTCGGGATATCCAGCAACAGGAAATGCTCTATTGCGAGGGAATGGATGACTCCAGCGGTGACGCCAGGCAATTCGCCACACCATCGAACCGGTTCGTTAGAGTGCAATCTCTCCCGTGCTGTCGCCTATCTGTTGTGTGTCGGCGCCAAGTCTGTGCATGACCGTGAGAAGAACGTTAGCCATCGGCGTATCGGCGGGGCAGACCACGTGACGATTTCCTTGCAACGCACCGTTAGCCTTGCCTGCAAGAAACAGGGGAAGGAACCTGTGCTCATGCACGTGCGAATCACCCATCGGGCTTCCGTAGAGTACGAGGGAGTGATCGAGGAGATTGCCGTCCCCGTCCTTGGTCCGGCGCAAATTGTCAATAAACCGGGCGGCCTTGCCGACATGATATTGATTCAGCCTGGCGAATTCTTCAATTCTTTCAGGTGATTCACGGTGATGCGAGAGGGTGTGAAACGGAGTCGTAACGCCACTCTCGGGGAAGATACGCTGACTCCGGTCGACACCCATCTTGAATGTAATCACGCGCGTCAGGTCGCAGCTAAGAGCAAGAAGCTGGAGATCGAACATGAGGTCGACATGATCGTTGAAGGAGTCGGGCACGCTGAGAGGTCCGCCAGCCTGAGGTTTCGGGTCCATTGCATTGCGACGTTCAATCTCCTGAATGCGCTTCTCAATCGCACGGACATCGTCCAGGTAATCGGCGAGTGTCGCCTGGTCTCGAACACCCAGACGCCGCTTTACACTCCTAGCGGCGTCGGTGAGCGAATCGAGGATGCTGGCCGTTGTGTTGCTCCCGGTCCCTTGTCCGGTCGGTGCATCAGGCGCAAACATGCTGTTAAATACACGTCGCGGAGACCGTTCCATTGGCAACGGAGTTGTAGGAGATGCCCAACTGATGGTGTGCGTGTAGTTGCAACTGTATCCGTAGCCGCACTCTCCTGCGATGGAGTTATCTTCAATGCAAAGCTGCATCGATGGTAGCCATGTATCGCGGCCAACGGCCCTGGCGTAGATTTGATCGATGGATGGTCCGGCGTGGATGTCTCCGCCGTCTGTCCTTCTGGGATGCGCGGCGGTCAGGAAGACAGCAGAGGACCGGGCATGATCCGCCATCGGTCCATCTTCCTCCGGCACGAGTGACATCGCATTGTGCAGCTCTGTATTACTGATGACGGTGATGTACTCACGTAGCGGTTCGAGGGGCTGCAACGACTTGAAGTCGTCACTGGTGTGCTTATTGAGCGTCGCTTTTGATGGTTCTATGGAACCATCCTCTACTCAAAAGCTGATGTCGCAAAGAGGCTAATACGGCATAAAATAGGGGTTATGCGTCGTACCCTGCTTGTAAGGGAAAATGATCCTGGCCCGGGAATTGCCATTGCCACGCATGGGCGCGAGTATCCGCGCAACTCGCACATCGCGCTCCATTCTCATGGTGCGGATCAACTTGTCTATGCAAGCCGTGGAGTGATGGAGATTACCTCAGGGCAAAATCTCTGGCTATTGCCGCCCCACTTYGGTCTCTGGATTCCCGCATACACCGTGCATAGCATTCGAATGCCGGAGCATGTTTCCATGCGTACGCTCTATCTGCGTCCCGGGCTCCATACGGCATGGACTACCTGCACGGCGTTCCATGTAGTCCCGCTTCTTCGCGAGCTGATCTTTCAGATTGTCGGTATGGGGAGAATCCGAGTGCGCAATCGTTTGGAATGCGCCTATCGCGAGGTACTCGTAGCCCAACTGAAGTGTTCGACTTCAATTCCGACCGGTGTTGCTCTTCCGCGGGATGCGCGAGCTCTTGCTGTCGCAGAGCTAGTACTCAAAAGCCCGGAAAGCCGGCATTCGGTAGCGGCGATGTGCGCCGCAGTGGGCATAGGCGTCAGAACCCTGCAGAGGGTGTATCAGCGTGAGGTGGGGTTGGATTTCGAATCCTGGCGAAGGCAGGTCCGTTTGATGAGGGCCATTCAGTTACTGGTAGCTGGCCACAGCATCAAAGAAGTCTCTTATGCTGTGGGATACCAGGAGCCGAGCACGTTTATCGATCTGTTTCGCTCTGTCTTTGGACAAACGCCGAAATCCTGGACCCGGGAGCTCGCTGCGTTGTCATCGCGGTTCGACTCCTCTCCCGAGTAAAAACGTGCCTGCAGTGCGAGAGTCAGTAGCTCAATCGGTCTGATGTCGCGTGGTTCATTGCTTCGGTAAGCCACTTATTCGAGCATCTAGATCTTTTGCTGTGCCCAACGGCCTTGGCGGAAGAGCACCAGGCTGATCATCACCACGGCAGTTTGAGCTACCRCGACAGACACGAAGACCCCTTTGGCTCCGAGCGGTGTGTGCATGGCAAGCCACCATGCCAGCGGAATTTCCAGCATCCAGAAACCAACCAAGTTGATGTAAGTCGGTGTGACTGTGTCGCCGGCTCCGTTGAACGCCTGCATAAGTACCATGCCGTAGGCATAGGCCATGTTGCCGTAGCTGAAGATGCGAAGGCAGCTTACGGCTGCCGGAACGACAACTGGATCGTTCGTGAATAGCCCAATGATAGCCGGAGCGAAGACAATAAAGACCACGCCGACCGTACCCAGAAAGGCCATGTTCCACAGGCCGGTGCGCCATACCGCCTTACGGGCGCGATCGACATGACCAGCTCCCAGATTCTGTCCGACCAGGGTGGCTGCGGCGTTGCTGAGCCCCCACGAAGGCAGGATGGCGAAGATCACGATGCGGATACCGATGGTGTAGGCTGCGACCGCCGAGGCTCCGAAGAGGCTGACGATCCGCACGAGTCCGATCCAACTGGCCTGCGAAATCAAAAACTGCAAGATGCCCGAAATGGAGACCCTCATCAGCCGCCAGAGCACCTCGCCGTGCAACCGCATATGTCGCGCCGCGATGTGGAGGCGCTCCGTCCCCCGGGCCAGACGATAAAACTGATACAGCACACCAATTCCTCGCCCGCTAAAAGTCGCAAGGGCTGCTCCGGTCACGCCCAGTTTTGGAAAGGGACCAAGACCGAAGATCAGGCAAGGGTCGAGGATCAGGTTCAAGATATTCGAAACCCACAACAGGCGCATAGCGATGGCAGCATCTCCCGCGCCGCGGAAGATCGCATTGTTGAGGAAGAGCATCAGGATGACGCCCGATCCGCCCAACGCGATGCGCATGTAGTTGGCGCCCGTCGCCACGATCGCAGGTGT
>NZ_JBFRCY010000420.1:0-4082 GCF_052113305.1 Terriglobus sp. YAF25 | reverse complement strand
GCTCTGATGCGACGCCACGATCTCCGCGGGAGCCTTGTCATGCTCCACCCACTCTTCGAGGACGCCAATCTTGTCGAAGGTGTCAGGCCCTTCTCCGCCGGAACAATGCCCCATGCCCGGCATCATGTACAGCCGGATCCACTCCGGCGCATTGGCCGAATCGCCGGTCGCATGCAGTACAGACTCATAGAACTCAACCGTCGATCCCGGAGCCACCTGCTGGTCTGCCCAGCCGTGATACAGAAGCAGCTTGCCATGGCGTCTGGAGAACGCCGTTAGATTTGGATCCAGCTCATCGACATTTTTATTGATTGCGTTCGCCTTTGCCGCATCGCCTTCCAGGTCGAAGCTGCGCCAGTCCCAGTTGGGATCCTGATAGACCAGGTAGCGGAACTGATCGAGAAACAGATCTGCAGGAGCAGGGCCACCTGCCAGGCGCGCCCAGCGAAGCTCTGTCCCGGGCTCCAGGCGCGGGAAATACACCTGTCCCTTTGCATCGGTCGCCGGACTGATGATCGTCTGCGCGGTATGGACCTGCCGCTCCGTCAGGCAGTCGGCCTTGTCCTCTCCCTTGCACGCAAGAGACTTGAGGTCGACCTGACAGCTTTCGGGGTTCTCGATCAGACCGTCCTTTACTCCATCCTTCGCGTCACAGGCGTTGAGCACTGCCTGATGAATCATTGGATACTTGCCTGCCGGAATCTCATCGGCAGGATCTTTGAAGGTCTGGTTCGCAAGCCACAGAGCCCAGGCATTACGGCGGACATTCGCCGGATCGCCGGCAATGATGCCATCAAACTCGTCAGGAAAACGCGCCGCCTGCAGTAGCCCTTCACGTCCGCCGCCGGARCATCCGTTCCAGTACGAGTAGCGAGCATCGCGTCCATAGAAGGCTTTGATCAACGCCTTCGCCTCCACCGTCATCTCGTGCTCGGCGCGATAGGCAAAGTCGACAAACTTTTCGGGGTGCCCCATCAGGAAGCTGCCGCTGCTGCCTGTATGGCCATCGTCGGTCGCGCTGGTTGCATACCCGCGGCGCAACGCCTCTGCCATCGCATCATAAGCGATCGATCCGCCCCATCCGCCACTGCCGACAGCGAGGAACTTGCCGTTCCATCCATTGACCGGAAGCCAGACCTCAATCCCGATGTCGGAATCACTCGTGGGCCTCAACTTGGCAGCTACACGGCAAAAGGCAGGAAGATTGGAGAAGCCTCCCTTACCTTCGGACGTCGTAAATGCACCCGCGGCAACCGTTTTCGCAGTCGTAATGGAAACCGACGACGATCCAGCCTGCAGCCGCTCACACGCCTGCCCCCACGCGCACGCTGTTACCAGCGCCGGAACAAGAACAACTGCGGAAAAGATCCACCGTGCCATCATGATGTGTTTTCGCTCGTGGCCACGATACCACTGACCTTCGGACTTGATTGTCACGAAGCCCGGTCATCGATTCGGCGGAGAGACCCCTCGGAGAATTATCCAGAGCACCAATCACGTCATGGTCTTTCTCCATCGATATTTTTCTTAATCAGCCCGTCAGCGAGGGACTTACCAACACTGATGCCTTTGGAAAGCCCTTGATGCATCTGGTCTGCTGCCTGCTCACCTGATTGAGCCAATAGCTGCTTCACAGCATCGGCCCAATCTACGAAGGTCTCCGCGTGGAGTAGCTTCTCTTGCCGCGCCGCAGTCAAGCTCTGGAAGCGGGGGTCCTTCCGCAGCAGTCCGCGAATCGTGCATTGATCGACCTGTCGAAGCGCACCGATCTGGAGATCATGGCTGCGGACACCGAAGGTCTTACCGAAGCCGATGCGAAACCGTGAGTAATCGATCTCCTGTCCTGACGACAGACGATTTGTGACCGTGGGGTCGAAGCTGCCGCCCAGCAATGGTTCGATGTTCAGGTCTCTGTCGTAGTTCTGAAGAATCTGGCGGGCCTTCGGAGGCAGGACACAATAGATAATGTCCTGCCATCTCTGCTGAATATCGGCCAGGGCCGCCTTCTGTGCGGCGTACTGCGCGAGTGGATGAACGCTGGCGAATCCCGCCTGCTCGACACAGCGCAACATCCACTCCAGCGAGACATCAGCGAGCTGGCGGCCGGTATGTCCACCGCCAATATCGCTGTGATCTCCCGCGAACCATCGTTGTTCGAGCACTTGCTCATCTCGATCCTTATTCGTCCACACATGCGGCTCGAAGTCCGAACGAAGTTCATGCAGCGCCAGGGCGTGATAGGCGTGTGAGACATTCGGAGGAAGTATGGTCTGATGATACGAGTTGAAGACTCGTGTCACGGCCGAGGCTTTCGACGGTAATCCCAAGGCTTCGACCGCATCCCAGATGCCGATCAGGTAGATGGGAAGAGACTCAAACTCAAAAGCACGTTCGCGGGTATCGTGCGTCGAGCCTTTGAGATATTCATGCAGATACTCATTGATCCCGGTACGAAGAGCCTTCGTATCCCCTTCCAGAAACTCATAGGCGAAATATGCTTCGTCGATTGCCAGGTCGAGCGAGTCCTCAGGCACCACGCGGAGACCGACGCCTACGCAATCGACAAACCCCGCGAGAGATCGAACAGCAAACGCGCCACGCGAAAAGCCGAACAGAAAGATTCGATCCGAAGGTTGATAGCGGGCGAGGAGGAACCTGTACGCCAGACGAATGGTATCCGCCATTCCGTGGCCTGTCGCCCCGGGGAAGAGATCGAAACCTGGCGGCGTATCGGCTCCCACGCCACTGATATATCCCACAACGGCACTTGATTTCGGGACACGCAGGCCAGATCTGTCATTGGGAGCCCTGGGATAGATATCCGGACTTCGCAGAGGCTCGGCATTCAGGAAATAGGCCAGGCACTCAACGTTCGTGGGAATTGACGTTGGCTTCTCCGGGCCCTGTCTTGTCCCGTCAATCAGGAGGATGACGTCCTTCGGTGCACTCATGGCGCCTCCAGCGAAGGTGATAGGAGACCAACTCTACTCCCTCGGCGGTGATCTTCTCTTTCGGAGCGATCACCCAGTGACATACACAAAGTTCCCGCCAACGCGTTTCGCTGTATACAGCGCCCGGTCACACTCGATCAGGAGAGTGTCTCCCTCCATTGTCGGATCACTCAGAGTAGCGACACCGAAGCTGGCTTTCAGCGTGATTGCCTCTTCGGCAAACGGAATACTCCTGGTTTCGATCGCCGCGCGCAGCCGCTCCGCAATCTCATGGGCGCCATTTCGTGGACAGTTTGGCAGCAGGATCACGAACTCATCGCCGCCCATCCGCGCGATGGCGTCGGCTTCTCTCAGTCCCTCGCGCAGACACTGCGTCGCAGCCATTAACGCTTTGTCGCCGGCGCGATGACCCAGGGTATCGTTGATTCCTTTGAAGTCGTCGAGATCCATCATCACCACAGCCAATGGCTGGCCGGTCTCGCGGCTGCGCGTCACCGCATTCGTTAAAGCCTTTTCAAAGGCACGACGATTCATCACTCCTGTCAACGGATCCGCCATCGCCTGCGTGTGCAGCTCATCGCGCAGCGCGGTTGCCATCATCCAGAGAAATGCAATATCAATCGAGACGAAGATCGTCGTGTTCAACATCACGGTCGTCGTCTGAATGTCGTCAGCTTTCAAGTACGTCTGCGTGGTTCCCCACATCAGCGTCAGCAGAATGCGCAGCAGGTTTAGCGCCGCCGAAAAAAACAGTACCGCGCTCATCGTGATGGCGGGAGCACGCATGCGCGTATACCAGCCATGCGCAGCAACCAGCGCGGCAAAGGCAAACTGGAATCCTGTCGCCAGGCCAATTCCCGCCAGCCGTAGCCGTATATTCGGATATCCATAGGTGAACGTCAGGCACAACAGCAACGAGATCGCCGCCATCGCGCACTGCCCTCGCCAATACCACTGTCGTTCTCCGAAGAACTCAGCCAGACAGCGGTGCAGCAGCACATATCCCATGCTGTACAGGAAGTTCGCCAGCACCACTGCTGCCCATACCGGCAGATGCTCGCGGTTCGCAATCAGGATGCCGCCGATCAGATAGCCAACATTGCTCGCCGCAAATGCAAGCAGACCACGCGT
>NZ_JBFRCY010000419.1:0-6339 GCF_052113305.1 Terriglobus sp. YAF25 | reverse complement strand
GCCTTAGCCGCTGTGCAGTTGCCATCGAGGGGGGTGATGCACTTCCGTCGGATGATCAATGGCGCTTCGCCGTACGTCGCAGCGACCCTGAGCACATCCTGCTGGTCCGTCCGGCGAACGATACTCGCTCGCCGTTGTATGTCAGCGCTGCCATCGCTGCAGCCAGCCAGGGAGCCTATCTGTTGCAACCGATGAGCTCCGATACGGTCACGGAATCCGATCCAACGAAGTACGCCTATGTCATCTTGTCGGATGTGCCTTCCCTGCCAATCGCATTTGAGAACGCATTGAAGAAATACGTTCAGGGCGGCGGAAACGTGCTGATGGCGGTCGGTACGAACGCCGGACGCCAGGGCAAGCTTCCTTTGCTTGGAAGCGGCACCGGACAGCCGCATCTCTATACCCGAGAAGGCGATCCGATGAGCGTCGGTGATCTTGACCGCACGCACGCGGCACTTCGCGAGACCACCGGCTGGACCGACACGCACTTCTCGTTCGCTGCCAACGTCGACACGAACGGGATGCGCATTCTCGCAAAGCTGACGGACGGGACACCGCTGCTTATGGACAAGCAGCTAGGCGAGGGACATGTGCTTATCCTGGCCTCGGGCTTCGACAATCTGACGAATGATCTTCCACTCTCTCCGGCCTTCGTCCCCTTCCTTGATCTGGCGACACGCTATCTTTCCGGTACAGAACGTCTAAGCGGAGCCCGGCTGGTGGACGAATTTGTTCCTCTGCGCTCTGCAACGACTGGGAACGGCCCGGGAGCGAGCGTTGACGTGATTGCGCCTGACGGTCGCCGCCCGCTGACATTGGCCGAAGCGGAGACCGCGCAGACGCTGCGGCTCAGCTCCGCGGGCTTCTACCAGGTGCGGTTCGCGAACGGCCGCGACGGCCTGATCGGCGTAAATGCCGACACGCGTGAGAGTAACCTCGAAATCCTTCCGCCCGATGTGCAACAGCTCTGGGCGGGCAGCGCCAACGGCAATGGCGGCAGCACCGCCGGCGCCGTGCAAAATGACACCGTACGCGTCAGCTTATGGTGGTACGCTATGCTCGTCCTCTTCCTGGTGGCTCTGGCGGAGTCCATCGTGGCCGGGCAGTACCTGGGTACGCAAAGGGAGGAAGCATGAGCCGTCAACAACAGCTCAACGCCTACATCGACAGCGTCGAACGCCGGCTTCGGCTGGCAGCTACTCTGCGCGGTTCGGCTGTCATTGCAGCCACCGCTCTTATCGTGACTGTCGTCGCCGTCCTGATTCTGAATGCCTACGCCTTTCCGTTGCGCGGCCTTACTCTGACACGTCTGGCCATGCTGCTGGCGATCATCGTCGCCGCGACCATCGCGCTGGTGATCCCGCTGCTCCGGCTGACACGCGCAGCCAGTGTGAAACATGCAGAACGCGCCTTCCCTGCCTTCGATGACCGTCTGTTGACCTTCTCTGAGCGGCAGGAGACACAGTCAGGTCCGTTCCTCGAACTGCTTGCAGGAGACACACTGGCCGTTGCCGAGAATGCCAGCCCACACGACCTGGTGCCGCAGCGCACCTTTTACGCATTGATGGCTGGAGGCGTAGTTTCACTCGGCATCCTGCTGTGGATGATCGCCGCAGGCCCCGGCTACCTCGGATACGGCGCCTCCCTCCTCTGGACCGGACCCAAAAAGGATGTCCCACCGCTCTATGACATCCGCGTAAGTCCAGGGAACGCCGCTTTACGCCGTAATACCGATCAGCTTGTTACCGCACAGATTACCGGCGTGCAGACCGACAAGGTGCAGCTCTTTGCCCGTTACCAGAGTGCGGGACGTTGGGAACCTGTGCCGATGAAGCCGCTGGAAGGAGCTCCCGGTTATCAGTTCCTTTTCACCGCACTGCCTGAGAATGTGGAGTACTACGTCAACGCTGGTCCGTTGACCAGCAGCCACTACACGCTGCGTGTTGTGGATATGCCGCAAATTACCGCCATCAAGGTAACGTACAACTACCCCAAATGGACCGGCATGAAGCCGCAGGTGGATGATCACGGTGGTGATCTACGCGCGATTGAAGGCACCGAGGCTGAACTCGAGATTCACACAGACCGGCCGCTTCGAGATGGCCTTCTAGCCCTCGACGATGGCACAACGCTGAAGCTCAGCGGAGGTCAGGGCAATACCTACACCACCACGCTGAAGATGCAGAAGGACGGCGCTTATCATATCGCCGGTATCGACCAGGGCCAGCCGGTTCGCCTGACGGAGGATTACTTCGTCGCAACCAACAAGGCAGAGCCTCCGACCATTGCCATCGAGAAGCCTTCGAACGATTACCGGGCCAGTCCGATTGAAGAGGTCACCGTAAAGGTGAAGGGCTCGGCGGAGTTTGGCCTGAATGCAATGGCCCTGCACTACTCCGTCAACGGTGCGCCTGAGCAGACCGTGCCCATGCTGAAAGCTCCGGGGCTGCGCCAGGCGGACGGTTCACAGATGTTGAGTCTTGAGAGCTTCAAGATGCAGCCGGGCGACGTCATCAGTCTCTACGCTACAGCCCGTGACGGGCATGCTGAATCGAAGACCGAGATCAGCTTCATCCAGGCCGATCCATTTGAGCGCGAATTCTCGCAATCGCAGGCAGGCGGTGGAGGAGGCGGTGGTGGCGGTGGAGGACGACAGGACCAGGGAGAGATCTCCCGCCGCGAGAAAGAGCTAATCGCGCAGACGTGGAAGCAGCAGAACGACAAGACGACCACGCACAAGTCCGGTGAGGACCAGGCGAAGTTTCTATCGGATGTGCAGAGCAAACTGCGTCAGCAGGTCGATGCGCTCTCCGGTCGCCTGAACAGCCGCGATATGACGGCAATGAATGAGAGCTTCAACTCCTTCGAGAAAGATATGCAGGAAGCCTCGAAGGCTATGATTCCCGCGACCGATAAGCTGCGTCAGATGCAGTGGAAGGATGCGATCGCCAATGAGCAGAAGGCGCTGCAGTATCTGCTGCGCGCCGAGGCGACCTTCCGCCAGATTCAGGTTGCCTTTGGCCAGCGTGGTGGAGGAGGCGGCGGTGGCGGTGGATCCATGGGACGCGACCTGGCCACACTGCTTGATCTCGAGCTCGATACCGCAAAGAATCAGTACGAGAGCGCGCAGACAGGGTCTCCGCAGGAAGAGAAAGAGAAGAAGATCGACGACGCGCTGCAGAAGCTCGATGCCCTGGCGCGGCGCCAGGAGGAGCTGGCACAGCAGCAGCGCAATAATCCACAACAGAGCTTCCAGGAGCGTTGGCAGCAGGAGATGCTGCGCCGCGAGGCTGAACAACTGCAGAAGCAGATGGAGCAACTAGCCCAGAACCAGAACGGACAGCAGGGCCAGCAGAATGGGCAACAATCCGGCCAACAAGGAAGCCAGTCCGGTTCGCAATCAGGTTCTTCTCAATCCGGTTCCCAGTCGGGGTCTCAATCCGGATCGCAATCAGGCTCCCGCTCCGCTTCAGCTTCCGGATCCTCAGGAAGCCAGTCCGGCAATCAACGTGGCGATGATCCTCGCGTACAGCAGGCGCTCGATCGTCTGCGCCGCGCCAATGATGAGATGAAGCGTGCCGCCAGTCCACAGGCCGGCCAGCAGAACTCGCAGCAGGCGGCCAATGAGGCAGCACGACGTGCCGCGGAGTCTCTCCGCCAGGCAACCGGTCTTATGGGAGGCGCGCAACAGCAGCAGGCCAGCGGCAAGCTCGATGGCCTTTCGCAGGAGGCCGACCGCATTGCGAAGGAAGAACGCAATCAGGCCGATCRCATCCGTCAGTTCGTCGATGAGCAGAACCGGAAGGGCCCTGCAACCACGATGCAGGAGATGGTAGATCGATCGACTGCGCGAAACCGTATGAAGAAGGCATTCGTGCCGGCATGGACAAGTTGAACCAGCAGGTGCGCCAGGCCGCAAATGGTATTGGCAGCGGGAATGATGCCCGACAGCAGCAACGCCAGAATTCCGGAGACCAGACGGCGGCTCTTAGCGCGCTCGATCGCTTCCGCAGCCGCATCGAATCCCTCAACCGCGGCAACGGTCAACAGCCCGGCAATAACCAGCAGCGGGGACAGAATGGCCAACCCAACGGTCAGAATGGCAGCCGCAACGGACAGGGACAGCCAGGACAACAAGGGCAACAGGGGCAGCCCGGCCAACAGGGGCAACAAGGGCAGCAGGCCGGAAATGGTCAGCAGCCGGGAGGGCAGCAAGGCGGCAATCAGCGCGGTGGTGGACAGCAGATAGCCGGCAATGGTGGTGGCGGTGGACGCGCCGAAGCTGCCGGTGGCGATCTGGGTAATACCGTGAACCGCGGTGGCGGCTATGACAATGGCACCGTATGGGGGAACGTCAATACCGGGAACAACCAGTTCGACCGCTCGCGCCGTGCCGGCGACCCCGGCAATCCAAATAACCCGGCGGATATGCAGCAGATCATCTCTCAGGGCATTCGCGATCTCAACAATCTGCGTCAGGCTGCGGGCAACGATTCGCAGGCGAAGAAGGATATCGAAGACCTGCAGCGCCAGATGCAGAACCTCGATCCACGGCGCTTCCCGGGCAATCCGCAGATGGTGGAGCACATGAGCGCCGAGGTACTGGCACAGGCAGACAAGCTGGAGCTACGGCTCCGTCAGAATGGAGCGCTCGATCAGGGACAGGTCCGCAGTCCCAAGCCGAAGTCGGCAGCGCCCGCCTACCAGGATGCTGTCGCCGACTACTACCGGCGGCTCAGCAAGACACCACAGTAACGGCTAGAGCATTTTCACTGTAGACGTGATGTAGGGCTTCCGCATCTAGGGGCGTTTTCCGCAATGAAAACGCCGCTGCACGCCTCTTGCGGGCTACCCAGTAACAGGGAAAACGCTCTACACTCAGGCTTGATGCCGCAACTGATCATCAACGCCGACGATTTTGGTCAGGCGCCTGGAATTTGTCGTGCCGTCGCCGAGTTGCATGACGCCGGCGCATTAACCTCTGCAACCCTGATGGCCGGCGGCGTGGCTTTCGATGAGGCTGTATCCATCGCAAAACAACGCCCGAATCTTGGCGTCGGATGCCATATTGTTCTTCTCGACGGTCAACCGATGTTGCCGGCGGGCGAGGTGGCTTCCCTGCTTGGCCCCGACGGCCACAACTTTCGGCCGACACTCGGTAGCTTTGTGTGGGCTCTGGCCGCGGGCAAGGTGCGGGAGGACGAGATCGAGCGCGAGGCGACCGCCCAGATCCGCAGGCTGCAGGACGCTGGTATCACCGTCACCCACGTCGACACACACAAACACACGCACATGTTTCCCTCTGTCCTGCGTCCGGTACTTGCGGCGGCGAAAATCTGTGGAGTCTATCGAGTCCGCAACTCCTTCGAACAGCCCTGGAGCCTGCACGCCTCACAGGCCGATGCCTTCCGGGCGTTTGAGGTGCGTGGCCTGCGCACGCGCTTCCTTTCTCGTTTTCGCAGACAAGCCCAGCAGAGTCATGTTTTCGCTCCCGACGGCTGCATTGGCGTCGCAGCTACGGGCCGGGTCAACGCTCCCATGATCGAAGCCTGGATAAAGGCTATGCCGCCGGGTGTCTGGGAGATCGCCTGTCATCCCGGCTATCGTGACAGCGTTCTCGCTTCGCAGCGAACCCGGCTGCAGGCATCACGCGAGGAAGAGTTGTGTGGCCTTCTCGCCATACTTCCCCGCATCCAAGCCCTTCGCCCGGACATCGAACTCACACACTTCGGCAACATCGCCGTCCAGTAAGGAAACGAGTCGTTCATGAAGATCGGCATTACCTGTTATCCCACCTACGGCGGCAGCGGCGTCGTCGCGACGGAGCTCGGCATTGAACTCGCCGCCCGTGGGCACGAGATTCATTTCATCACCTACGCGGAGCCCTTCCGCCTGACCGGTCGTGAGGCCAACATCCGTTATCACGAAGTTCCGGTCACCAACTATCCGCTCTTCCAATTCCCTCCGTATGATCTGGCGTTGGCAACGCGTATGGCCGAGGTAGCGGAGTTCTACCAGCTCGATCTGCTGCATGTGCACTACGCCATTCCACACTCTGTCTGTGCGCTGTTGGCCCGGCAGATGCTGGCTGCGCGCGGAATCAGGCTGCCGTTCATCACCACGCTACACGGCACCGATATCACGCTCGTTGGGCAGGATCACTCCTTTCTGCCAATCACCAAGTTCGGCATCGAGCAGTCCGACGGCATTACGTCGATCTCGCAGTATCTGAAGGAAGAGACGGAACGCGCGTTCTCGATCACACGTCATATCGAGGTGATCCGCAACTTCGTCAACTGCGACGTCTACATGCGCCGTCCCGAAGTCTACGAACGTGAC
>NZ_JBFRCY010000418.1:0-10019 GCF_052113305.1 Terriglobus sp. YAF25 | reverse complement strand
CCCGCAACACATATCTTCCACATCCAACTCTTCCTATCGATACGGGAACCATATCCGTCTCACACACGTATGCCCTTGTGAATGCAAAGTTTCGGCACCTCAACGTGAACTTTCGACCGTTCGCTGTGGAAGAGCCTGGACTCCGCAGTGGCTTCAGCTACCATTAAGGTTGAAGCTCGAGGAGAGTTTGTAAGTATGGCTACCGCTACTCCGGAAGCAACCGCCGCCTGTACCCCCGTCGACCAGATCATCGCCGCGCTTCGCCGCGTAGAGGCTCTGGACGGCCTTGCGGAACAAGACTATCTCTGGCTCGCCGAGAACGGCACGGAGCAAAAACTCTCCGCAGGTCAGGAGGTCTTTCAGGAAGGCGATCCCGCTGACCGTATGACCATCCTGCTGAAGGGTGAGGTACACGTTCGCCGTCGCGAACGCGGATCGGTTGCGTTCTTTATCTCACGTGTAGGACAGCTTTCAGGCCTGCTTCCCTACTCCCGTATGAAGACCTACGGCGGCACCGGCTGGGCGGTAGGCGATGTCTGGGGCCTGCACATCTATCGGCACCAGTTCGACGATATGCTTCGCGCTATCCCCGGGATGGGACAGCGCTGCGTCTCCACGCTGCTGAATCGCGTTCGCGATGTCACGCGTATGGAGCAACAATCGGAGAAGATTGCCGCGCTCGGAAAGCTCGCCGCGAACCTTTCGCATGAGCTCAATAACCCAGCCTCTGCGGCGCAGCGAGCGGCTTCGTCACTCCTGGGAGAGCTTCGCACGTACGGCGACTTGAAATACCAGCTCGGCTCACTTTGCCTAACCGAAGATCAGAAGGCGCAGTATCGCGAGTGGGTCACGCGTATGCGGACCAAATCGCCCACGGGCAGCCGGCCGGTGATCGCTCGCGACTCCATTGCCATCGCGGCCCGTGAAGATGACTTTGCGGAGTGGCTGACGGATCACAATGTCAGTGAACCGTGGAAGTATGCCCCCGTGCTGGCGGAGACTACACTCGAAGTCTGCGACCTGGATAATCTGTCGCATATTGGCGACGAGGTATTGCCTATCGCTATAGGCACCATCACCTCCGCTCTCAAGACGGAGCGCATGACTGAGACTGTCATCGACGCGACAGTTCGCATCTTCGACCTGATCTCGGCCATCAAGGACTACTCCTATATGGACCAGGCGCCGATCCAGGAGATTGACCTTGCAGCCGCTCTGGACAACACCCTGGCCATGATGGCGTCTCGGCTTGGCCGCGTAATGGTAGAGCGGGATTACGACCCGATGGTGCCCCACGTGCCCGCCTACGGCAGCGAATTGAATCAGGTCTTTACCGCACTGATCGAAAACGCCCTGGACGCCATGCAGGACAATGGCACGCTACGGCTGCGCACCCGCACCTCCGGCCAGCTTGCCCTGGTTGAGATCTGGGACTCCGGCATCGGCATCCCGCCTGAGATGCAGTCGCGTATCTTTGAGCCCTTCTTCACCACCAAGGCTCCGGGAGAAGGTCTGGGGCTGGGGCTGGACACAGTGCAACGCATCGTCTCCAAACACTCCGGGCACATTTCGGTGGAGTCGCGGCCTGGAGCCACCTGTTTCCAGATTCGCCTTCCGATCGAACAAATGCAGGCATACTAAAGAAATTAAAAGAGATAAGGCCGCCTATCAGGCGGCCTTTCTTTATATTGAAGCCCGACGGTTCAGCCGTGGTGGAGTTGGTGATGATGTTGCACGACCGACCGGGCAAGCGCATACAGAAACGCCCCGAAGACCATCGGCAAACCAGCGATCAGAAATAACAGAGAGTAGACGACAAGCTCTCCCCGTTTCGGTTGCGCCAGGCTGGAGTGGCGGAAA
The DNA here is from genome assembly GCF_052113305.1 of Terriglobus sp. YAF25. Taxonomy (NCBI): domain Bacteria; kingdom Pseudomonadati; phylum Acidobacteriota; class Terriglobia; order Terriglobales; family Acidobacteriaceae; genus Terriglobus; species Terriglobus sp. YAF25. The sequence continues at coordinate 8,159 of NZ_JBFRCY010000418.1, read as the reverse complement.
GAAGTATGAAGGGCGATGCCGAGGAGAATATTTACCGATGGTGTAGTAGCGAGCCTGGCCCTTCCAGGGGCAACTCGAGGTGGTCGAGCTGGAACGTAGAAACTCACGCTTGACGGTCTCTTCCGGGAAATAGATGTTACCCTCGACCGTTTCGAAATTGTCACTTTCGGCCAGAAGCTGGCCATTCCATACTGCCTTCGCCATGAAAGCGTCCTAATCTTTTCAACAACTTACAGCGTACTTGGACCTTAGTCCCTGCCTATGTTGTATCAGGTTCGGCGCAAAAACGAAAGGCCGGGTAACCCCGGCCTTTCGCATTGGTAAACGTGGATCAGATTCAGGCTTCCACCAGGGGACGCGTCTTCTCAGGATCAGGCCGCTCCAACTCTTTTGGCGCAGGAGCGTCGCCGATTCTCTTCTCGAAGTGGCACTCAGTCGCTGGCTTCGCGGCCTCTTCCCCGGCCTTTACCTTCCGCTTCGGCAGAGCTTCCACATTATTCGGGCAAACCAGGAAGACGCCGTCCTTCCGTTCGACCTCAAGCAGGTAGGTGGAGTTGCACTGGGGGCATGGTCCCGGCACCAGTTTCTGGTTCGAGGTGAAATCGCACTTCGGGTAGTTCGTGCAGCCGTAGAAGGTGGTGTTACGGCGCGTACGCCGTTCGGCGATCTTGCCGCCGCACTTCGGGCAGGGCACGTCGAGCAGGTTCTGCTTGACGTACTTGCACTTCGGATATCCCGAGCAGGAGACGAACTCGCCGTAGGGTCCCTGGCGCTTTACCAGCTCGTTCTTACCGCACTCCGGGCAGATCTCACCTGTCGGCTCCGGTGGCTTCTGCTGGACCTTCTGGTTCAGCTTACGGATGGTCTTACACGGCGGATCGGCGTTATAGTCCGGGCAGCTCATGAACGGACCAAAAGGACCGTTCTTCAACACCATCTGCTTGCCGCAGTTATCGCAGTACTCCTCTTCCAGCTCCGCGTCCTGCGCATCGGGCGACGCGAGATCGGGCTTGTCGGCGAAGTTCTCCTTGGTGAAGTCGCAGGAGAACGGCTCGATGACGATCTTCTTGGCACGCTCAGACGCTTGCGCCAAAGCATCGCGAAGCTGGGCGTTATCCTCGACCTCTTCGGCGAAGGCTTCCGCGTCATCCACCATGCCCTTTACCGTCAGCGGATAGCCGAGCTTGGCAGTGATCTTCTTGATGGCTGCCTTCGGATCCTTCTTCACGCTCGAACCCGCGATGGACATCGGCTTCGCCTTCGAAAAGTTGGAACAGGAGAAGAAGCTGCCGAACTTACCCCACTTCAGGATCAGCGGAGATCCGCACTTTTCGCAGACTTCCGTGGTCGGCTTCTCCCAGCGCTTGATCTCCTCCATGTTCTTCTCGGCGACCGTGAGCTCCTGCTCAAAGTGGTCGTAGAAGCCCTTCAGCAGATCCGTCCACTTCTCCTTGCCGTCCTCAACGTCGTCGAGCTCAGTTTCGAGCTGCGCCGTGTAGTCGTACTTGAAGATGTACGGGAAGTTTTTGACCAGAAGCTCGGTCACGACCATGCCGATTTCAGTGGGCACCAGCTTCGCCTTCATCTTCTTGACGGTGGAGCCTCGTAGACCTTCAGGAATCCATCAAACTTCAGCACCGAACCCGAGACGCGGAAGTCGTAGGTCTTATCGCTCTTCGCCGCGATGTCGACCGTGGTCTGATCAAAAACAGCCGGGGTCATCTGACTGGCCACGAAGCGATTCCAGATGAGCTTGTAGAGGCGGTACTGCTCGTCGGTCAGATATTTGCGAATCGAATCCGGCGTGTACTCAACATGCGTCGGACGGATGGCTTCGTGCGCATCCTGCGCATCTTTCTTGCCCTTGAACTGATTCGGCGAAGAGGGCAGATACTGCGTTCCCAGCTTCTTGCCGATGTAGTCACGCGCTTCGGTGATGGCATCCGGCGACACGCGCACCGAGTCAGTACGCATGTAGGTGATGAGACCCACAGTGCCGTCGCTGCCGACATCGATGCCCTCATACAGACGCTGCGCTACACCCATGGTGCGGCGGACATTGAAGCCCAGGCGTCCGGCAGCATCCTGCTGAAGCTTGGAGGTCGTAAATGGTGCCGGCGCGTTACGCCGCCGCTCCTTCTTCTCGACCGCACGAACCGCCCACGTGGCCTTATTCAGAGCCGCGATGGTAGCGTCCGTAATCTTCTGGTCGGGCAAGGCATTCGACAGGAACTGCGCCTTGCCTTCCTTATCTTTGCCATTGGCGACACGTGCCGGTTCTCCATCGATACCGACAAGACGTGCGATAAAGCTCTGCTTGCCGGCCTTCGGCGTCAACTCAGCATCAATGGTCCAGTACTCCACTGGCTGGAACGCATTGATCTCGCGCTCACGTTCCACGATCAGCCGCAGCGCTACGGTCTGCACACGGCCGGCGGAGAGCCCGCGCTTCACCTTGTCCCACAGCAGTGGAGAGATCTGGTATCCCACCAGGCGATCCAAGACGCGGCGCGTCGTCTGCGCATCGACGAGATGTTCATCGATATCACGGGCGTGCTGGAAAGCAGCCTTCACGGCCTTGGGAGTGATTTCGTTGAAGGTAACGCGCTGCACCCGCTTGCCCCGTGCGGCGGGCGAGATCTGCATCTTCAAATGGGCGGCAATCGCCTCGCCTTCGCGGTCAGGGTCAGGCGCGAGGTACACAGCATCAGCCTTGGAGGCGAGCTTTTTCAGGCGGTCAACGACCTTCTCCTTGCCCGGAGAGACGATCAGCGTCGGCTCAAAGGTACGTTTCTTGAGCTCTACCCCGATATCGTTCTTCGGCAGGTCCATGATGTGGCCGATTGAGGCCTCCACCGTGTAGTCGTTGCCAAGATATTTTCCGATTGTCTTTGCCTTCGCCGGGCTTTCGACAATCACCAGTGACTTCGCCATGAGTCTTCCTTCTGCGCTTCCAAACCGCCCGCCGCCGTCGGCGGCCTACTCGCTCTTAATACTGTTGGAGAACCTAACACGCCTCCCGGCCCCGCGGTCAACTGCGGAACATGGCTGCTTCGACGGACTGCAACACAAAACGTAACGAAACCGGGAAAGGTTCACACCATCACACGGACGTAGTTTTTGCCCGGTAACTGCCGCACCAGCCCTGCAAGTTCCAGTTCGAAAAGCGCCGCAAAGATCTCGGCGGGTCCCATCGAACCCTCGAGTTTCTCAATCAACTCATCGAGTTGGACGGCACTATCCATGGCCAGAGCACTGAGCACCTGCCGCTCCTGCTCTCCCAGTGCCGCCAGCCTTCCCTCTCCGTTGGCTGTGTTCTCGGGGAATAGAGATGCGGTTCCACCCGGTGAGGATTCATTCCCGGCCGTAAGCTGGACTCGGACGTCGCTTGGCAGATCCTCCCAAATGTCTTCCCATGTTGCAGTTAGCCGGGCTCCCTGCTTGATCAGCGTATTCGGTCCCCAGGCGTTCTTGTTGGTCACATTTCCGGGAACCGCGTAGATATCTCTCCCCTGCTCCAACGCGCAACGGGCTGTTACCCGGGTGCCGGAATACTCCCCGGCTTCCACTACCAGCACTCCGACGGACATGCCGCTGATAATCCGGTTCCGCACGGGAAAGTTCTGCGGCGCCGGGAAGGTTCCAAGCGGGAATTCGCTTACGATCGCCCCGCCCTTGAGAAGAATTTCTTCCGCAAGTCTCTTGTTTTCTTTGGGATAGATTACGTCAACACCTGTCCCCCAGACGGCTACCGTCTTTCCACCAGCGGTCAGCGCCCCTTTGTGGGCGGCGGTATCGATGCCTCGGGCCATGCCGCTCTGGATGACGAGCCCTCGCGCGGCAAGATCACGCGCTAGCAGCTCCGCCATTCCCTGGCCGTAGGTCGAGGGATGCCGTGTGCCAACCACCGCAATTCCGGGCAGGTTCAGGATTGCAGGATCTCCCCGCAGCCACAGCACTGCGGGCGGGTCATAAATCTGGCGCAGGCGTTCGGGATAGGCCTCATCCTCCGGAGTGAGAAAGGCTACTCCGGCCTCTTCCGCCTTCCGGATGAGGAAGCCCTACTCTACACCTACAGAGAAAATGCTCTAGCCACCTTACACCATGCCCAAAGGCAAAACAGAACCGCCGCTGGACAGCGATTGAGTAAACTCGAAAGAGTGGGACGTTTACGTATTTCGGCGATCGGTTTTCTGAACCCTGCACCTCTGCTCTACGACTTTGAGCACTCTGCCAAACGCGAAGCTCTCGCGAAACGGTACGACATTCACTACACGCTGCCGTCGAACTGCGCCCATGAGCTGGCGGAGGGCGAAGCTGATCTGGGACTCATTCCCATTGCCGCGCTTGCGACCATCCCTGATCTTCTGATTGTTCCCGGGTGCACGATCGCCTCGTTGCGCCGCGTCCGCTCCATTCAAATCGTAAGTCGCGTTCCTCTGGATCAGATCCGGACGCTCGCGGCGGACACTTCGTCACGTTCCTCCGTGGCCTACGCAAAGGTGCTCTTCCGGCATTTTCTTGGAACCGATCCGGAGTTCCGGCCGCATGCTCCGCTGGTGGACACCATGCTTGAGYACGCCGATGCTGCCCTGCTGATTGGCGATCCTGCACTCGTCGCCAGCGAATCGCATCCGGTCATCGAGATGCGGGCCGGCCAGCGTCTCTACTGGTACGACGTCGCCGAAGAATGGACGACGCGCACCGGGCTGCCGTGGGTAGCCGCCATCTGGGCTCTACGCGCGGAGGCTTTGGCGCAGACCGATGCCGCACAACTGATCGATGATCTGACCGCCTCTCGCAACGCTGGTCTGGCGCATATCGAGGATCTCGTAACCCATTGGCAGAAACGCATCGCCGTCTCTCCTCAGATCATCCGCACCTACCTCACTGAAAACATCCACTACGTTCTCGATGAGCGGTGTATCGCAGCCATGAAACTCTTCTTCGATCTCGCAGCGGCTACCGAAGCTATTCCGCAGGCTCCGGAACTGCGGTTTGTCGAATAACAACTTTTCATTTGCTCAACCAGAACTTTGCAACACAACTCCGCGTCCTAGCAGGATATGAGGCTCCAGGCCATCCATTCCCGCCGCGGATTAGTGCAACTTGTAACTGGCATGGGCATGGCGGGACTTTTTCTTCTGGCCGTGGTGGACTCATCGTTCATTCCACTGCCCATTCCCGGCGCCACGGACATCCTGCTGGTCATTCTGGCGGCAAGGCAGCATGCATGGCTCTGGATAACCGTCGTGGCGACAGCAGGCTCTCTGGTTGGCGGCAGTATGACTTACCACCTGGGCAAGGTGGGCGGCATGCATACGCTTGAAAAGCGTGTCCCACAGCGTTACCTGAAACGCATCACCAGTTGGACAGCCAAACATGGACTCCTTGCAGTCGCCCTGCCCGCGATTCTTCCTCCTCCTGCGCCGTTGACGCCATTCCTTCTGGCTGCGGGCGTTCTCCAGGTTCCCCGCAAAAAGTTCTACACCGCCTTTGGCATCAGCCGCCTGATACGTCATGGCGCAGCCGCTTGGCTGGGCTACCGCTATGGCCGCTCCATCCTGCGAGGATGGACGCACTTCTCCAGCGAGTGGTCCACGCCGTCGCTGATTGTGCTGTGGGGAGCGCTGATCGCTGTCTGCGCCTGGGGGGTCTATCGTCTGGTAAAGCGAGAACGCAGAGAGGCGCATCAGCACCTCTCTGCGTGAGTGCAGGATTATCGGATCTACTTCCCTTTGAAAGGCTTCTTCAGGTATTTGCGGGCTTCATCGGCCTGACTCTGGTCTCCGACCGGCGCCGAGGCCAACTGGTACTGACGCACGGCATCGTCGCGCCGTCCAAGAAGATCAAGCATCTGGCCCGCATTCAGTTGCGCACGCTTCTTTACCCAGTCGCTTGCGGCAGGAGCCGACGCCGCGGCAAGGTAGTGATCGGCAGCGTCATGGATCAGGTTCTGTCCTCGTTCCGCTTCCGCCAGGCCGTAGTAGGCCATATGCAGCCGAGGCTCGATGAAGTACCCATTCTTGTGCGCGTCGGCAATGACCGCCCGATAGGAATCGACCGCGCGCAAGCCGGTACCGCCGTCCTTCAAAAGATTCGCCTCTTCCAGGCGGAAGAGGTAATCATGCGGATATTGCGCCACCAGAGTCTGCGTTACGCCCAGGGCCTCACCGTATCGTCCATCGTGCCGTAGAAACAGGCTGAGCGCCGTACGAGACTCCACGCTGGTCACGGTCCCGCGGGCAGCACAGTCCCGCAGCAGGACCAGCCCCTTCTCCTTATTGCCGCCTACGCCGAAGATTCCGACCATGATGCGGACCAGCCTGGGAAGGCTGGCGACGGCGAACTGCTGAATTCCCATGGCCATCTTTGCGTCGACATAGTCAGGATCGATCCTTAGCACCTCTTCCGAATCAGTACGGGCGGACAGGCCTTCCTTGGCGGCCTTCGAAAAAGAATGGTCCACGAGTGTGGCGAACGACGCATGCATGCCCTTGGCGTATCCGCGGGCGAACAACGCATCTTTGTCCTTTGGATCGGCCTTCAGGCGGCGCTCCGCAAGATCAACTGCTTTGTTCGTCAGCTCTTCGATCCGCTGGCGCGTCGCAGGACTGACATTCGTCTCGCGCTTGTTGAAGATAAAGCTGTCGTGGGCGTAGTAGGTGGTATCCAGCAGATCCTGCCGGTAGAGTTCGCGATAGAGCGTAACCAGGAGCTGATACCCCACCGCCATCGGATCCTCGGGATGCGCTGCTTCAACCCTGTCAAAGCGCTGGAGCGCGCCGTCGTAATCCAGGTCGTAAAAACGCTCAAACCCTTCCCGGACTATCGGATCCAGGTTCAGGGGATTGGTATGGTGAGCCTGTGCCCACACCGGCTGCGAGATTGTCAGAATCCCCGCCGCCGCTACACTCGCTACAACGCTTCGTACCTTCATCAGACTCCATCTCACCATCAAATACATCTTTTTGTCTTGACCACCTGCCGCAGGCGACCTAGCGTAAGGTCACTGCAGTATTTGTAATTGGACGCTTCTCCTGTCTTTATGACGCGGTACGAACTGTTGACTTTGCTTGTGGGAAAGGCCCATACCAACGGCTTTCCCTTCCGAAAGTGGTACGTTAGCCGCCTTGGTCTGCCCTGGACCAGTGGCGAAGACGCCATTGCTACGCTCTGTGAGCAGCGCCGTTACTACGCCCTGCTTTTCTCTCATGAGTTTGCGTACGCCTTCTGGAAGCCGGGCGAACCCATCACCTTCCAGGTTCCATCGCAGAGCTTTCAACGCCGCATGGCGGACGGCACCATAGGCACCGTCATCCGCAAGCCTTATACGCGCCGTTCTGCACGAACAGATGCGTGGAAGTACCATCTTCGCGAGATGGCTTCAGCAGAGGAACCCCTGCGCTACATGCGGCGCTACCTGCATATTGAAGAAGAGTTCGACGACGCCTAGCTACTTCAGGGAGGCTAATGCCTTCTCTGCCGCTTTTTTTGTCTTTGGCTCGGCATCTGCCTTCAACACAGCCTCAAAGTGCTGCCGTGCTTCGTCCTTTTTGCCAAGCTTCAGCGCCATCTCCGCGGCGCCGAGGTGGGCGTCCGGATCGTCGGCAAACTGATCCAGCGCATCGATGTAGCGGCTATAGGCTCCCTGAATATTGCCGTCTTTGCGATAGAAATCGGCCACCTTCAGGTCTTCATCGAAGCGCTGTTCGGGGGTTTGCTTCTTGGTAATCTCACCTCGGCTGCCCAGATCCTTCAGCTTTACACCTGTGGGCGTCGCCGGACCGGCATCCTCATCCTCAGCCGCCTTCGACTCGTCGCTGGGCTTGCCACCATTCGGCGATGAAGAGGAAGAACCGGAGGAAGACGAAGAGGAAGAATTTCCCACAGGGTCATTCGCTGGGGGTGGATCTTCCCCCGGAAAGGGGAAGCTCTTCTTGGCATCGGCCGGCGTTATCGGCTTCTGCGCAGAAGGCGCATCGGCCTCAGACGTTGGTCTTCGGGGTGCGTCCTTTCCTTCGGCCGCATCGGCCTCAGGCTTTGGCTCCTGCGGCGTGTCTTTTCCTTCGGCTGCTTTACGTGACTCTTCTTCAGGGAACGGAAATGCCTGCTTTACCTGCTTCGGCGTCTGTTGATCGTCTGTCTTTGCTTTGGGG
>NZ_JBFRCY010000417.1:0-4125 GCF_052113305.1 Terriglobus sp. YAF25 | reverse complement strand
CGTTTCACCTATTCAATTCCAGCAAGCCTGTCGTCGGAAACGGCCGCCCCGCTTCTTTGCGCTGGCGCAGTAGGGTACAGGAGTCTACGCGTTGCTGACGTCAAACCCGGTACAAGCGTGGGTCTCTTTGGATACGGCGCTTCGGTGCAAATGGTGRTGCCTGTTCTTCTCCAGTGGGGCTGTGACGTTTTCGTGGCCACCCGCGAACCCGACCACCAGGATCTGGCCCGCACCCAGGGCGCACGTTGGGCAGGTCCGCTCGATGAGAAAACTCCCGAACAGCTTGATGCAGCAATCACCTTTGCGCCTGTCGGTAATGTTGTTATCTCTGCCCTTCGCTCTCTCTCGAAGGGAGGAGTCGTCGCGATCAATGCCGTCCATCTGGACCGCATTCCGTCGTTCGACTACGACACGCTTCTTTGGGGAGAACGGCAACTCCGCAGCGTCGCCAATCTCACGCGGCGAGATGCCGCCGAGTATCTGCAGCTTGTTGCAAACCTCTCATGGCGGCCAAAGGTCACGCCCTGCCGCCTGGATGAGATCAATCGGGTTCTGCTCGATATTCGCGAAAGCAGATTCACACTTCCCTACGTAGTCATTCCGTGAGGCTAGAGCATTGTTCCCTGCAGTTGTAGAATAGGGCTTCCGCATCAGGGCTTCCGCATCTATGGGCGTTTTCCGCAATGAAAACGCCGCTGCACGCCCCTTCCGGGATACCAAGCTACAGGGAAGATGCTCTATAACGTCCCTGCACCGAACGAGGGCTATGTCTTCATGCGACCTTGATGTTGACGGCCTTGGGAGGAGCCGATTTTGGCAACGTAAGTTCGAGCACACCATCGCTGAGCTTTGCTTCACTATGGCTTGCATCGATTATGGACGGCAGTTCGATATGGCGCGCAATCTCATTCGAAAACACTTCACTATACGTGACAGCTCCCTTCCCCTTTTCTTCCTTCCTGCTTTCGGATCTACCGCGAATATAGACTCCATTCGGCTCCACCTGAACGGTAAGCTCCTCGGCTTTGAACCCCGGCACTTCCGCCCGGACGGAAAAATTTTGATCTGACTCTACAATCTCTACCGGAACCGCTTTCAGGAACTCCGCTTCAGCCTCAAACCAATCATCCCAGTCACGGCCCTCGGCCCCTCCGCGTTGCTGGAAGAGACTGAAAGCACGCTTGGAGATACGTTCGGTAAGGCGCTCCATGTCCTCAAAAAGATTATGAATATGAGGAAATTGAATAGCAGTCTTAAGCGATTTGCCTGAGTGGACGGTTAGCGTAGTAGGCATGACAAGCCCTCCTTCGGCGCAAGCGCGCTCACATGGCTACATAACAGGCTCGATACAGGAAGACCGTGACCATCTGCACCGTCCCTAGTGACGGTGATCACTTACAGGGGAGATCTCCCGGAAGGAAGTTATGGAGCTCCAGTCCCGTACGCGATTCACTTGAGATCTACATTCAGGTCATAGATCTCCGCCGCACCCTCCAGGTACTCGAAGATCAGGTCTCCGCGTGCGGTGGCCTCTAATGCTCGGGATACATCACCATTCGCATAGACCTCAGGTATCTCCATCACTTCGCTTACCCCCTGCCCGCCGGGCTGAAACCTGAAARGGGTACACCGCTGCTCCTGGGTTGCCGTGGACTCCTGGCGGGCCATGAAATAGAGGGTATTCTCCTTGCGATCCCAGACATTAGCTCCGATCGTGGCTGAGGTGAACACGACATCCCACTTTCTGGACACCCTGTCAAAAACGCGTAGTTGTTCTCGATCCGCAGTTATAGCAGAGATATATCGCCCATCCGCTGACCACCTTGCAGCGGTCATTCCTTCAGACCCTGGCAGTTCTTCTATCAATTGCCCTTTTGAAGAAAGGATGGCGAGCTTCCCGGATCTCGTGCTGCTCAGGCCCGTCTGATCCATGACAAGTTGATCGCCGGCGCTACTATAGGCCAGCTCACTCGTTCCGCTGCCGCCGATTGCCAGAATGCCCGGCTTACCGCCACGCGCATCCACCTGCGCTAAACTCCACGGCTTGCCTTCGGTCATGCGCAGATAGAAGATGTCATGATCATCGGCCGACCATTGCGGCATGCGTGTGTACTCGTCATGCGCCGAAAGACGGGTCCGTTCGGTACCATCCAGACGGCTTTTCCAGAGTGAACCCTCCGGATACACGGAGTACGCAATCCACGCTCCATCATGAGAGATGCTCAATGAATTCGCCGAAACCGCCGGAAGAAAAGGAGCAAATTTCGAGTTGAGCAGAACGAGCCTGTGCCTCACCTGTTCACCGATCGCATAAATATGATCCTGGTCGATAACGGGCGCCCGCCAGAAATCCACCGGCCCCGATGCCAGCTCCCAGGAACGCTTGATCTCCTTCCATCCAAGAACCTCTTCGTGCTGCACCCATAGTGACGTCGACGCGGAGTTTCCGACAACATATGCGAAATACCTTCCGTTCGAGGTCCATGCACCGCAACATGCACGATGTTCATGTGGCTCGCCCCGGAGCACCTGCGAAAGGCGTTTCGTCGCAAGGTTTACTTCGTGAATGCTTTGTCCCCCATCTGGCTCGCGAACCGAAAACCGTATAGCAGTACCGTCAGGCGACCATACCGGCCAGAATGGGATTCCTTGCACTGCCGCCAGGGGGACGGGGTTCTGGCCCCCCTCGTCCGCCGTGAACAATTGTTGTCCGCGAATGAACGCCAGACGCTTGCCGTCTGGCGACCACGAAGGCGATTCTCCACTGAATTCACTTAACGGGCGAGCGTTATCTCCGTTTAGCAATGCCACGGTGATTGTGCCTTTATCACCCGGCCTGGCAATCAGCACTTCCTCCCCAGACTTGCCGATACCAGACAGAACTCCATCCCGAAACGGAAGCACCTGGTTCCTGGAGATACTGCCATCGAGAGAGACACTTACCAACACATTCCGGGTATCCTGGCGCTCCGTAAAAAAGAGCCTATTATCGCGCAGGAAGATGGGAGCATCACTTACCTTATAGACGCCGTCATCCGTTAGCTGCCTTACTTTCAATAAGTGTGGCCTTGCCTGAAAGCCGCGGAGCAGCGTAGCTGCCATCGTGACAACAATGACGGCAGCCTGTATTAGAAACATCTTCTTAATAATGTTCCTGGAGCGCTTCCCTTCCATCAAAGGAACACTCGGCAAAGCTGGCGAGGGAATCTTCTTTTTCGCCTTGTCCCATAGGGAGGGAGCGGGTTCGCGCGTTGTTGAGAGAGACAATGCGGATGGTGACATGCGGTACCCTTTTTTGGGTACTGTTTCTATGTACTCCTGACCATTTGGTAACCTCCCTAAGGTCTTGCGCAGGAGAAAGATTGTCTGGGTCAGATTGTGTTCTTCGACAATAACGTCTCCCCAGACTTTGTCCAGGAATGTCTCTCTGCTAACGACCTCCCCTTTAGCTTCAAGCAGCAAAGATAAGGTCTCTAATTGCCTTGGTGTGAGATCAATCATCTCAATTCCGCGCATGACAAGTAGCGGAGATTTCTCAAACGTATATTCTCCAAAAAACTGTATCTCTTTCATTACAAAAGACCTGGATATAACAATGGATCAATTGACCAGCATCAATTACGGTTTTGAGGACTATATCTACCCGTTCTATGTACTTTGAGCCAGTTTCATTTTCGTCGGGTCTCAGTTCCGTATCGTGATCGGGCCCGTTGTACTGCATTTGGTTTTCTTAAAGGACATACCATTATGGCAATTACTGGACTGCATCGGTCGTTTTATGGCCCTGCTTTGTATACCTCCCATGTTCCGCAAAAGTTGCTGATCCGGAGCCCATATCTCCCAGTTGTCGCACTTACGTTGGTTGGAGTCAGTATCTTTTCGATGTGTTGGATGTCTCTCATCAAGGCCGGGCTCCCGAGTGGATGGCTGGCTGCACTGGGAGTACTACAGGTAGCCTGGACCGTTTCGCTCTTGGAGATCTGGGTACAGAACGCATCTTCCATCCTCCGTCGGAACTCACGCAGCGCAAACCAGCAAGTGGGCGACCAAACCTGCAGGCATTGAAGCACAGTTCGCCGTAGGAGTTTAGGCGTCTCAACAACCGGCACAGGTGCGCCTTGGAAT
>NZ_JBFRCY010000416.1:0-4134 GCF_052113305.1 Terriglobus sp. YAF25 | reverse complement strand
AGACGTTTGTGCGAGATGGCGGCGGCCTGATCGCCACCAATGAGACATCGCTGTATAACGAGTGGGGCGTTCGTCAGCCAAACTTTGGCCTCGCCTCTCTCTTCGGTGTTAATTACGCAGGCAGAGTGGAAGGCCCCATGAAGAACTCTTACTTGAGTCTGAAGAAAGACTCATCGGGGCAATTTCATCCTCTTCTGAAGGATTTCGAAAACGCCGTACGCATCATCAATGCTGTGAATCAGGTATCGGTCACCCCGGCGGGCGAAGGAACATATCCTTTGCAGGTGATCCCCACCTATCCGGATCTTCCGATGGAAGAGGTCTTTCCCCGCGAAGATGCGCCTGCTGGGCAGCCTGGCGCTATCGTTCGTCAGGTAGGCAAGGGGCGTGTGGTTTATCTGCCCGGCGACGTCGATCGAACGTTCTGGGAGACGTTGAACTTCGATCAGGCCAGGCTGCTCCGCAATGCGGTGCTCTGGGCAACGGATGAGCCCGCTCCGTTGACGGTCGAAGGGAAAGGTGTGCTGGATGTTTCCGTCTGGGAGCAGAAGAGCTCCATCACTGCCCACCTGGTGAACCTGACCAACCCCATGATGATGAAGGGCCCGGTACGCGAGATCATCCCAATCTCTGCGCAAAGGGTGAAAGTTCAAATCCCAGCCGGTCGCAAGGTGAAACAGGTAAAACTGCTGGTCGCGGGGACGAAGCCGAACTATACGCACCAGGAAGGATTTCTCCGGTTGGAGGTTCCATCCATCGCGTTACATGAGGTGGTTGCAATCGATCTCGTTTAACAGACAATTCTCAAATACTTTAGCCACGCTCTTTAGGGAGTTCGACGCGAACGAATGCCGGCGAGCTTCCGTTGCATCCTATCCACGATCTCCGGATGCTGGGTCGCAAGGTTGTGCATCTCGTGCGGATCAGCCTTGAGGTTGTAGAGCTCAGTCGCTGACTGTGGCGGAGTCTCTCGCGGAGCATCGCCCAGGATGGTATCGGGGATGTATCGGCCTTTTGGTTGAGGAGTGGTTCCAGGTCTTTGTGCCCGATCGATGAGTTTCCAGTCGCCTTCGATCAGTGCCAGACACTGTCCTTCTTCGACGAGAGATTGACGCCCGATCTTTGAACGCCCGAGGAGTGCGGGCAGTACGTTCTCGCTATCTCCCGCAGCGCCCTGAGGAACTCGTGTTCCGGTGAAGTTAGCCAGGCTTGCGGTGAGATCCAACTGACTGATGAGCGCATCAGAGACGCCGGATTTTACATTTCCTTTCCAGCGCACGATGAAGGGTATGCGTGTGCCACCTTCGGTGATGGTGTACTTGCCTCCACGCCAAGGACCGGCAGGCGGATGGCTGTCGGTATGATGGGTCCGCTCCATCATCGTAGCCGTCGTTAACAACGGGGCCGTTGTCGGAAGAGAAGATAACGATCGTATCTTCTTCAAGGTGCAGGCTCCTGAGCTTGTCGACGATGCGCCCGACGCTCCAATCGAGTTCATTCAATACATCGCACCGGATGCCGCAGGTATTTTTGTTGGCGAACTGCTCGTTCGGCATACGCGGTACGTGAATGTCGCTGGGTGTGAAGTACAGGAAGAATGGCTGGTTGTGGTTTTTCTCGATGAACTCGACGGCCTTGTCCGTGAACGTGGCTGCCATGTTCTCGTCTGTCCAGCGAGCTGACTTTCCTCCGGTCATAAAGCCGATTCGGCTAACGCCGTCGACGATCGTCCCATCATGTCCTTCACTCAGCTTCATCTTGAGAAGGTCTGGATTCTCCCGCCCCGTGGGATCGCTTCCGACCTTCGTGCGATACGAGACCTGGATCGGATCTGCCGGATCGAGTCCAACGACTCGGTGATCGTGGATATAGACCGTGGGTACACGGTCGGCTGTTGCAGCGAAGAAGAACGCTTCCTCAAAGCCCACTTCGCATGGTCCCGGCTCGATGGAAGTATTCCAATCAATGGTTCCGCTTCCCAGGCCGATGTGCCACTTGCCGACGAGCCCGGTTCTGTATCCGGCTTTCTTGAGGATCGACGCGATGGTTGGCTGATCCGGTTGGATCAGAAGCTTCGCATCGCCGGGGAGCACCTGGATTCCATCTCTCCGCCAAGCGTAACTGCCGGTGAGCAACGCGTAGCGGGAAGGGGTACAGGTCGCCGCATCACAGTGCGCGTTGGTGAACCGGAGTCCATCCTTCGCCAGCTCATCAATGTGCGGGRTCTTTACATCGTTTGCACCGTAGCAGCCTAGATCCCCGTAGCCGACATCGTCTGACAGGATGACAATGATGTTCGGTGGCCGCTTGCGGGCAGGAGCGCCGAAACCGCGTGCCGCCGCGGCGCCTGCCCCGGAGAGTGCGAGTAACTGAAGAAGTTGTCGACGGTCCATTCGCATGACACTGGAACGATACCAGCTAGCCAGACCATCGCGGCACCCGTATCAATCTCTTCTGAACGACCGTTGGACCTACACAAAAAAGGCCGTGCTACGCGATACCAACACTAAACCAGCGTCGTCGGGATTATTCCACGAATCGCTTCTAGCCAGATTTTTCCGGCATGAGCGCAAAACCGATGTTGGCGCGGGGGTACGTCAAACAGACGTCCCCCGACAACCGCTCCGTCAATGGGTCTCCATAGGCCGCGCGACTCGCTGGCCCCAACCGATCCGGATTCCTGAAACGATCGGATTCGAGGCCTCGCTCGATATAAGCATTCGGAAAATTCACCTTGCCCGGGGGGAAGGATATGTTTGAATATCCTGTATTCCATTATGATTTCCGCTCCTAGATCGAGTCCGCGCCCTCCGTTTGACTTTCCCAGACGTGGTCAAACATTGTGTCTGCCCAATGGCTGATCATCTCTGCGGTGCAGGGTGGAGCAAAACTCGGCTGACCTGAAATATCGAGATATTCCTTCTCATGGCTGTGCATTCGATAGAAGAAGCGTGAGGTACCATCGCGAAATTCGCGCGGCAGCCCCCACAAGAAATTGGCGGATTCGGTCAAAAGCCTTCTCTCTGCTTTAGTGAGAGATTGGGGCACTGCGGCCGAATCTGCAATTGTTGCCAGATCCGCAGCCGAAGGGTCCGTTCGGCGAAGGTTCAAAAGGCAAAGAACGCCCATCCCCATGCGAAAAGCGCTACGCGGGCCGAAATGACTCACGATATCGTTTAGCAACTTACAAGTCTCAGCGGAATACGTCACGTACGTGTTCATCAAAAGAAACAGGCGATGCATCGGCTCGATGGCCTCATGGAAGGCAAGACGCTCCACCGTGTTTGCGAACGACTCGACCAACGCAGATGCGATGACAAAGCGCTGCCCAGGATCCGTGATACCCGCTTCATCGAGCTCCGAGTCGATGTAGTGAGATCCGAATCCATGCAATGACTCGTGAAATACCACGTTCTTCGTCGCGAGGGAAAGCAGAACATGGTCCTCAATCTCGATGGTTGGTGTACGGCTCAACAACTGCTGAACTGGCGGCAGGGTAGAACGGTATGGAAGGGTCCTTTCTGAGAGCAATTCACCCAGCATCAGGAGCGGCGCGGCCTCGTAGTATTTTGCCAGTGGTGAACCGCCCGCGATAAAGCGATATCCCTTATCCAGGACACCTTTCCGGGTGTTTCGGAACAGCCGATTCTGGCTGACCAGAAATGGGTCACCGAAAATATCAGGTATTGCGTCCTTCGGCGCGTACTGCTGGTGAATCCATACGAGTTGTGCGAGATGTGCCATCTGTTTGTTCTCCTCGGGGCATTCACGGAGGGCGCGCTCGCACGCGCCCCTTGTATCTTTCAGAAGTGCGTACTAGCTGGATTTCCGACATCGGGTGCATGCTGGGCGTCGACATCAAGCCCAAGCCCAACATTACTTTTAGGTTTGGGGGTTGGCGCGGGGGTACGTCAAACAGATGTTTCCCGACACGCCAGAGCGCAGACCCCAAGCAGCGACCAAAACCGGGGCAAACATGTACGGGAAACCGCCTAGGATCGCAGCAGTGACCGGAAACCGCGCCAATGACGTTCCCGGGCGGAATTTTCTCGCGTTTGGGCGTACCCCCTCAATGGTCCATTCTTCTAGTGTCCAGGACGACCAGGGGTTCCTGCGGATCCGACTGTGGTTGTG
>NZ_JBFRCY010000415.1:0-4160 GCF_052113305.1 Terriglobus sp. YAF25 | reverse complement strand
GTTCTCTCTCAGCCACGTTGCTTTCCGCTGTGACCGCATGCATGAATTGGGGAAGCCGACGTCTTACGACGCCTTGTTACTCCGGAGAAACCACATACACGAACGGCGCGCTCGACGTGGTGCTTTTATCCTGGGCTGTCTTCGTGACGCTGAAGGAGATCTTTGCCCCAGGGGTAATGTCATTGGCTCCCACCACGGCGCTGAAAGACAAACTGGTATCGGAACTCGCGACCGGCATAGTCTTCACACTGGCCAATGCCGTTGTCGATGCGGAGCCGGTTGCGTCGATCATCGTCATGGTCAACGCGCCGCCAGACAGGAACGTACCGGTCACAGTTCCCGTAATTGTCTGGCCGCTCTTCCAGGTGCCGAGCTGGCGATCGTTCTGGATCTGGACAGAAGAGATGATGGCGGGGACCGACGATACATCCACCGTCATGATGCCGCCGACGACCACGCGAATGTTATTCAGGCTGGCCCGGTTCAGCAGCGCCACGTTCAAGCAGTCCTTTTGCAGGCCGGGGGCGGCTTTTTCATCCGCACATGGACTGGGCGGGCTCGCTCCGCCTGTCTGCCGGGCCYTCGCCTGTTCGTAAGCCACCTCATACCGTGTGACGGAACCAACCAGCGTGCACCGCACGCTTTTCTCGGACGAGTTTTCGCCACACGGTGAGGGCTGAATGAGCCCGGACTCCTCGATCAACCGCAACAGATGTCCCGCGCCGTGACGGCTGGACCGTTCAAAGACCAGCTCGCTGGGGTTAAAGAAAGCCGCGGGAGCCTTCTTATAGATCTCATGCAGCGTCGGAGTGAGGAACCGCTCTGTGGGGAAGAATGCGACCACGATGTCAGCTGACTTGGCGGCGATCACGTGGTTCGTACGGAATCCGATATCGTTCAGCAGATTCAACTGGCTTTGGGAGTTATCAGGCCAGACCAAACCGAGCGCCGGTACCACGTTGCCATTGAACGCCGCCACGCTTGGGGCGAAGAGATCGCTCGCGGTAGAGAAGGAAACAGCTCCCGCCGCCGCGCCGACCGCCGAAGCAATATGGATAACCCAACTCCTCGTACTCCAAAGTTGTGCGTCCTGAAAGTCCGTCCTCACGGTACGCACCTCGGCACTGGCAACCTGCGATGGTTGACTCTGTTGCTGCCAGGTCTCCGGAGGAGCCTGCGCACGATTTGTCAGGCCGGCAAAGACGCCGCTGAAGAGCCATCGGCTGTAATCGAGGAAGACGCTCTGCAGTACGACTCCCTGTTTCGGGTCGCGATTCGAAACGGTGAGCGAGACCACGGCATACTTCTCTGCAACTTCCTTCCCAAAGGTTCGTTTTACGACGCTGTAGGGCAACAGCACCGCCTCTACGCTGACCGTTGAGGAAAGGTCGCTGGCGGTCGAGACCGCAATTCCCTGTTTCGCAGCATTCTCCGCGGCGATCTGTGCCGCATTGGCCGCCGGAGCCTGTGCCGCTGCGGCGAAATCAGACCAAAAGCTGGCCATCAGCAAAAGAAACATGAAGCGCATTGTCCGTAACTCCCTGGGAAACGACCTATCCAATCACTGAATGCGCAACTCAAGGCTGCGGCGGGACACAGACAATTTCAGGGAGAAAAGAAATGCACATCGAAACCTGCTGCGGACGCAGTCAGGAGCTGGGATGAAATGTGTTTTAAACTCCACCCACTATGGCCCACTGATTCGGCATCGTCAAGTATTCGTATCGCGAGACGAGGCCGGGCGCGGTGCTAGGGCGTGYCATCMAACTCSTGCCAGTCAGCGCCGGGAGCAGATTTTTACGAGATCGAGGARTGAGGAGAGAACTATGGCCGGTCCACTGGAACGACGAGTGACGAAGAGATCGGGAAATCGGGGTCCCCAGTCAGCTTTGCTGGCTGGGGTGAAGAAAACCTGCCCCGGCCCTTGGGTTGCGGCGCAAATTGGTCCATACTTCGTTRCAGGCCTCGACTGAACTAATTTGCGCTCGCAACGCTGACGGCAG
Source organism: Terriglobus sp. YAF25 (assembly GCF_052113305.1). Lineage (NCBI taxonomy): Bacteria > Pseudomonadati > Acidobacteriota > Terriglobia > Terriglobales > Acidobacteriaceae > Terriglobus > Terriglobus sp. YAF25. Next base: position 2,157 of record NZ_JBFRCY010000415.1, on the reverse strand, counting down.
GAGTTGGATGGCATGCCCTCGACTGTCCGCGTTTCCGGTATTCATCTGTTTGTAGCGGCCCGCTTGTATAGATGTGTCTGCCTGTTTTGAGGAGGAGTTGATGGCAGTCGTTACCGCAACCAAAGGTTCATTCTCAGTAAAAGCCTATATAGGCGATTCGAAAACCCTGCTGGCTTTCAACTTTGCCAGTGCCGCCGATGCCAAAAACCTGGCCGGTTTCAGCATCTACTGCCAGCCACCCAGTGGCGCGAAGCCGTACTACCTCTCCAATAATCTGCGCTTCGCACTTCCCGCGAATCACGCGCAGGTCGCCAGTGAGCCCGATACCTCCACGGCCAACGCTCCCATTCAGAAGTACCGCTGGGTCGCGTTCCCCGGGCTGATGCATGGCGGCACCCAACCGCCGGCGGGCGACTACCTCTACACGGTCACGCCCCGATTCTTCGATGGCAACGGAGCAATGCTCCCGATGGATTCAAGCCGCGCGGCCACGGTCAAAGTGCCCGTCGGCCCCTTTGCCAAAGGTGCGCTGACGGTCGGCTTCACGCGCGGCTACATGCAGTCGCAGGCGTATGCCCACCACTTCGGCACAGCCACACGCATCGAACCGCCAAACCGCGGCCTGCAGTACAACACCTCCGCACAGGCGGGAACCAACGCCGAGGGCACACCCTGCACCTACAACGACATTTATGCCTGGATGGGAGCCTCGGCTCGTAAGCTGGTCTTCGATCTGCTGAGCGAGGTGGAGAATGATGACTCCCTCACGCTCGATGTCTTTGCGTACGACCTTGATGAGCCGGACATTGTCACCATCTTTCTGAAGCTGGCGGCACAGGGCAAGGTCCGCATGATTCTGGATGACGCGTCACTGCACATCCAGCACACGGACTCGAAGACGCATAAGACGATCACGCCTCTGGAGGTGCCCTTTTCGCAGCAGTTCCAGGCGATGGCCAAGGCTCCGGCGGCGCTGGTGCGTGGATGCTTCGACCGCTACTCGCACGACAAGATCTTCATCCTCTCGAAGGACGGCAGTCCAATCCGCGTTCTGACAGGCTCGACCAACTTCTCGGTCACCGGGCTCTATGTCAATGCCAACCACGTGCTGGTCTTCGACGACCCAGGTGTAGCCCAGCATTACTCCGATGTCTTCGAGCAGAGCTGGACCCTGCTGCAGCAGTTTCCGAACCTGTCGCAGGCGGCGGCATCCAGCTTTGCCAGTACGCCTTTGGCGGAGCAACCGTTTACCCCAACCGGACGGCGGGTGCCGCAGATGAGCGTCACCTTTTCGCCGCATACGCTCGACACGACGCAGAGTCTGCTGACTGCCATCTCTGATCGCATCACCAGCGAGGCACAGGCAGACAAAGGAAGCGTCATCTTCGCGGTGATGCAACTGACCGGCAGCAACACACCCGTCTACAACACCCTGGACTCTATCCACAACACAACCACGCTCTACAGCTACGGTATCTCCGATGCGCCCGAGGGAACATACCTCTACMAGCCGGGCACAGCGAATGGCGTGCTCGTTACTGGAAGGCCGGGCAAGACGACGCTGCCGCCGCCCTTTGATCAGGTGCCGTCGCCCCCGGGACATGAGATCCACGATAAGTTCGTGGTCTGCGGCCTGAATGGAGAGGATCCCGTGGTGTATTGCGGCTCCTCCAACCTGGCGACCGGCGGCGAGCAACAGAACGGTGACAACCTGCTGCAGATTCACGACGCGGATGTCGCCACTGCATTTGCGATCGAGGCGCTGCTGCTGGTGGATCACTACAGCTTCTTGAACCGTTACGCGAATCCGAAGAAACCGCATGCGGCACCGAAGCCGGTGGCCACCAAATCGGCCACAAAGAAAGCAGCAAAGAAGACGGCAAAGAAAGCAGCCGTGAAAAAGACCGCCGTCAAGACAGCAACGAAGAAAGTGGCGAAGAAGGCCGTCAAGAAAGCTGCGAAGAAAACAGCAAAAAAGGCCTCAAAGTAAGGCCATAGCTGAAAGGAGACCGTATGGCACCGCGCAAATCGAAAAAAGCCGCCCTAGTATCGACGCCTCAGCCTCAACCGCTGCTAGCCGCACAGCCACAATCTGCTCAGCAGGCCGCGGTGCAGAAGGGGCTGTTTCTTTACACCGATGACTCCTGGTCGCAGGAC